>DAORTR010000014.1:0-32419 GCA_035432765.1 Pyrinomonadaceae bacterium | reverse complement strand
AGTTTGATGCTCTTAACCTTGACAAAGTTTGCCCTGACGCTAGAATTGGATACTGTCTTTAACACTCATCTAGGAGACGTGGCTGAGTGGCTGAAAGCGGCGGTTTGCTAAATCGTTGTACTCCAAAAGGGTACCACAGGTTCGAATCCTGTCGTCTCCGCCATATATTCCCCATCACATCCGCGGCACAGCATTGTACCGCCTTTCTACGCAGATTAACGCAAATAGCAGCGTGCAGTCCCATAAAGGGCACGAAGCCGTGCACGAAACCGCCTGCGAATACGCCATCGAATTTTCCACCAAAGATTCCAAAGGCGATTCAATTCGGCCATTCGGCATTTGCCCAACTTCGGAGTTTTGAATCTTCATAGCTTCACGCGTGATCGGCCTCTCCCGCCGCACATTAGACAATGTAGCACAGATGCAACACTTATTGCAAGAACTTTTTTGATCGTTTCCCGAAAAAATAGAAGTGCGGTGTTCCGTTGAACGTAATGCAAAGAGGCTGCCATAATTGGACAGCCCCTTTTGACAACTTCCGATATCAGGCGACGGCCTAGCCGATGAACATTTCGTCCTCGACATAGACGCGGTCGATCTGCTTTGGCGCCGGAGCGAAAAGCACCTCTAAGCCTTTGCGGACACCGGCCATTATAGCGGCGATCTCGCGAGCCGGAACAACGATCTTCTGCTGAACAAACTCGGTCGTATCCATCACCTTTAGCTGCGTGTCGTCGATGGTTCGGCTAACGAGAGCGACCTTATCTTTCGCGGTCAGAGCCGTGTCGCTAACAAGGGATTTAAGTTCGGCAACCTCTTCTTTTATCAGTTCGGTCGATTCGGCCAGGTGGCGCGTTGCGACAGAGAGATTGGCCGAGATCTCGTGAAAATGCACCGAGATCTCTTTTCCTTGAGCTCCGATCGCATCAACCTTAACGATCAGGGGCTCGATCCTTTCCTCGACACGGCGCACCGTTCCGACAACTTTGCGTACAGTGGTCGCTATCCAAATAAGAGCGGCCGCCATCACAATGAAGCAAACGGCGATGACGATGGAGGCGACCATCATCCAAAATTGAGGATCAGAGGCGTTCATTACTTGCTGTCGTCCTTCTTATCGACCGGATAGCTCGCACGGCCTTCGGTAATTGCGTTGGCCTCGCCGCGGCGCTTTTCAGCCGTGTAGGCCTCCTTGCCAGCTTCGACCGCAGCGGTAAAAGGATTAGCAGTTCGTGCGGCAGCGGCCTTTGCCTTATCGCCGAGTTCGCCCGCCTTTTCCTGAGCGGTGTGATATAGATCGCCGGCCTTCTCCGACGCCGTATCGTAATACTCACCCGCTTTTGCCTGTAGATGCTGGGCCGTTTCTTTGCTCTTTTCGATGCCTTTGCGCGTCGCATCTGCAATATCGCCGCGAAGCTCTTCGCCGGATTTCGGGGCGAAAAGCAGGGCAAGGATGGCTCCGATACCGCCGCCAACCAACAGGTATGTCAACTTTGTCGAAGCGCTCGTGCCTTCGCCTTCGTATTCTCGTCTCATCGTTTCTCCTTGTGTCCGCTGCGTTATACAGTCGGAACTGTCAATAAAAGTGTCTTTGTCCATAACTATAACAAAAACAAAAGTTTGAGGGCAATTTAATTTTTTCGCAGTAGTGCCGCGGACATTTTGCGACAGGTATTTTCCTTGTGATTTGCTACAATGCTCGTTTGTCTTGCGTGTAATTAATGGATCTATCTCGAATTCGCAATTTTTCTATCATCGCCCATATCGACCATGGGAAATCGACCCTTGCAGACCGCATCCTGCAACTGACAGGGGCCGTTGCCGAGCGCGAGATGGAGAATCAACTTCTCGACAATATGGACCTCGAACGTGAGCGCGGCATAACGATCAAGGCTCATGCCGTCCGTCTCGATTATAAGGCGAAGGATGGCAAAGACTACGTCCTGAACCTGATCGACACGCCGGGACACGTCGATTTCACATACGAAGTTTCGCGTTCGCTGTCGGCCTGCGAAGGCGCGCTTCTCGTCGTAGATGCTTCGCAGGGCGTCGAAGCTCAAACTCTCGCGAACACATACCTTGCCATCGCGAACGATCTCGAGATTCTCCCGGTGCTCAACAAGATCGACCTGCCATCCGCAGAACCGGATAGGATCAAGGAGCAGATCGAGACGATAATCGGCCTCGACACGTCGCACGCAGTGCTTGCTTCGGCAAAAACAGGGCTCGGCATCGACGACATCCTCGAGGAGATCGTCCGCGACATCCCGCCGCCGAAAGGCGATCCGAATGCACCGTTGAAAGCGTTGATCTTTGACAGTTGGTACGACTCTTACCGCGGCGTCATCGTGCTTTTTCGTGTGGTTGACGGGACGATAAAGAAAGGCACGAAGATACGCTTCTTCAACACAGGCCGCGAGTATCTTGTTGAAACCATTGGAGTTAACCGGCCGCGTCCGACGCCGATCGGCGAGCTTGGGCCCGGCGAAGTCGGATTTTTGACCGCGTCGATCAAGACGGTTGCCGACGTGCAGATCGGAGATACGATCACCGACGCTCAGCGGCCCGCGACCGAGGCTTTGCCGGGCTTCCAGGAAGTAAAGCCGATGGTCTTTGCCGGGCTCTATCCGACGGATTCCGCACAGTACGAAGACCTTCGGGACGCTATGGATAAGCTTCGGCTCAACGACGCGTCATTTTTCTACGAACCGGAAAGTTCGACGGCGTTGGGCTTCGGCTTTCGCTGCGGATTCTTGGGGCTGCTCCATATGGAGATCATTCAGGAGCGACTCGAGAGGGAATTTAACCTAGATCTGATCACGACGGCGCCGGGTGTGCGATATCGCGTTACGACCACAGACGGTATCGTTCACGAGATCGACTCGCCCTCACAAATGCCAGACCCGGCCCGGACCACGAAGATCGAAGAACCGGTGATCGAGGCTACGATCCTCACGAACGACTCATTCTTAGGCGGAATTCTACCGCTTTTAGACGAAAAGCGCGGCGTTCAAAGGAAGTTCGAATACGTGACGAAAGACCGTGTGATGCTCGTTTACGAACTACCACTAAATGAGATCGTGCTCGACTTCTACGACCGTCTGAAGAGCGTTTCGCGTGGATACGCATCGCTCGACTATCATTTGACCGGATATAAGGAAAGTAAGCTTATAAAGCTCGACATTCTCGTTGCGGGCGAACCCGTCGATGCGCTTTCGCTCATTATGCACAGCGAGACCGCCACCTCGAAAGGCCGCCTTTTGGCCGCGAAAATGAAAGAGCTGATCCCGCGGCAGCTTTTCGAAGTGCCGATCCAGGCCTCGATCGGGAATAAAGTGATCGCCCGCGAAACCGTCAAAGCCATGGGCAAAAACGTTATCGCGAAATGCTACGGCGGCGATATTTCGCGTAAGCGGAAACTGCTCGAAAAGCAGAAAGAGGGCAAACGACGTATGAAGAAGGTCGGACGCGTCGAGATACCCCAAGAAGCCTTCCTCGCCGTCCTAAAAGTCAGCGAGAGTTAGTTCTATAGGGAGGTTGCTGGTTTCGTGTGCGGACGGTATTTGTTGAAGGCACTTAGTGCCGAGATCATACAGCATTTTGAGCTTGTCGATGGGCTGGAGTATTTTGACGAGCACGGCTACAAGTTCGACCGCGAGGTGTTTCCGGGCGAGCCGATCTTGGCGATCAATAAACACCACCTTCCCGAAGACCTTTGGTGGACGATCCGCGATAGAACGTTCGACGGCAAGATCACGAACGCAATAAATGCACGCAGCGAGACCGTGGCGAAGGTTCCGATGTTCCGTGATGCGTTTAAGAACGACCGCGTGCTGATCCCGGCAAGTGCGATCTACGAATGGCAACAGCGGGCGAACGGTGAGAAAGCTCGATACGAGATATCTTTTGATACGCCGCTTTTTGCCCTAGCCGGCATCGCTCGAGATTGCGAGATAAAGGGCGAAACGCGCCGTTCGACCGCAATTTTAACGACCACGCCGAACGAGGTCTTCCGCGAGATTCACAATATAAAGCAGCGTCAGGCCGTCGTCATTCGCGAAGCCGACTACGAACGCTGGCTCGATCCGAGAACTTCGCTCGAAGACCTGAAACCGCTCATGCAGCCGCTGCCCAGCGAGGTTACGCACACAAAAGAGGCCGCCGAACCTCCGACAAAGCCCGCGGCAACCTCTTCGAAAAAGGATAAAGTCGGCGATGGCGAAGAAGATTCTTCAGATAGGGAAGTTGACCATCCCGAACAGCCAAGTCTATTATTTTAGTTCGCCCGCAATTGTCCATGCCGGAGTGGCGAAATGGTATACGCACCAGACTCAAAATCTGGCGGGCTTAACGCCCATGTCGGTTCGAGTCCGACCTCCGGTACCAACCAATACAACTGATACCGCGATCATAGACACAAACCCGAGGACCCGACGAGGTACTAAACCTCAAACGTCACTTCCGCATTCTGTAGGAAATTAAGTTCGTTGCGGGAGACGCGTTCGAGGAGTTTTTCGTCGTCGAACATTTTCACGAGGCCGTTGACGACCGCGAGTCGCGGGTCGTCGGCGATCGTTACCGCAAGATTGATATAGGCCCGCATATACGGTTCGATACCGTCGAGAAGTGCTCCGCCGCCCGTGAGGATAACGCCGCGGTCGTAGATATCTGCGGCGACCTCGGGCCGAAGTTCGGTGAGCGTGTCTTTAACAAGCTGAGCCGCACGCCGGACAATTCCCTCGACGACCGGGAAAAGTTCGCCCGTTGTAACTTCGACCGCAGCAGGGCTGCCGGTCTGAACGTCGCGTCCGCGCACCTCGATCGTTCGGCTGATATCGTCCGGCAAATACGTGGAAACAAATGACGTTTTCAGTTGTTCCGTCGTCTCAACCCCGACCTGGAGGCCGCGATGCCGTCGAAGGTGCGTTGCGATGCCCTCGGTGATCGCGTTGCTGCCGAATCTCTCTGAAGTCGAATGTACGACAGAGCCTTTTGCAATGACGGCAATGGTCGTCGTTCCGGCGCCGAAATCGACGATCGCCGAAGCACGTTTGTCCGTCGGCAGAACCCCCGCACCGAACGCTGCCGCGAGGCCTTCTTCGACCATAAAGACCTTGCCGATGCCGGCGTCATCCGCCGCGTTGTGAAGGGCACGCTGTTCAACCTGCGTAACGTCCGAGACCATACTCATAATTGCAGAGATCGAAATGTTCGAGCCGCCCGTTTTTCCTTTTTTTACAAAGTGAGCGAGCATCTTCTTCGTACGTTCGAAATCGCCGACCACGCCGCCGCTGAGCGGAGCGATCACGGTAATATCCCGGCCTTCGCGGCCGCTCATATCAGCGGCTTCCTGGCCGAATGCGACGATCTCTTCGGTCCGTTCGTTGATAGCGACCAGCGATGGTTCATCAAGGACAACACCGCGGCCCCTTACGGCGATCAGCGTGGTCGCTGTTCCGAGATCGATCGCCATTGAGTCGGTGACGAGCTTTTTAAGTGACGAAAGCATAAAAGATACTGCCAAGCTTTTCCGGATTTTGACTTTGGTAACTCAATTATAATCTGTTTGGCCGCAAGATGACAGAAAAATTTAACTCCATCGAAGCTCAAATAATTCCACGGGTTGGACGCGATTTTTGACCATCAGGGGTTCTCTTGCGATAACGGGAAAGACGCCGCCGGCCGCGGACGCGGACGCGTGGCTAAGCAAGATCTGACCGCCTGTGGCGTTCGATTCGAGCCTTGCGGCGAGATTTACAGTGTCGCCGATCGCCGTGTATTCGCTTCGTTTATCGGAGCCGATATAGCCGACCGTCGCTTCGCCTGTGTGTAGCCCGATGCCGATAGATATTGGCGAAAATCCTTCGGGTTGCATCTCGGAATTCAATTGATTCGTGCGCTTTTGCATCGCAACTGCCGCTTTCACTGCATTCACCGCATCGACCGGAGTCGCCGTCGGCGCGCCGAAAAGCGCCATCAAGCCATCGCCGATATATTTATCCAGCGTCCCGCAATGAGCGAAGATCACTTCGGACATCGCAGAAAAATATCGATTTAGAAGATTTACGATCCTCTCCGGCTTTTCTCGTTCGGAGAGAGCGGTAAAACCTCGAATGTCCGCAAAAAGCACGGTTACCAATTGATTCACGCCGCCGAGCCTAAAGCTTTGGGGGTCATTCAAAAGCTGACGCACGACATATTCCGGCATAAAACGGCCGTAATTCGCCCGCGCGACCTCTTCGCGTGCGAGGCGTTTGTGGGATTTCACGGTCTCGACCGTTACTGCCGTCTGAGCGGCAACGGCGCTGATGAGTTCGAGATGATCGGGCGAAAATGCCGCAAATGGATCGAGCCGGTCGGCGTAAAGAACGCCGTGAACATTCGATTCGGTTATGAGCGGGGCGCAGATCGTCGAGCGGACGCCTTGCGAGACGATCGATTCCGCGTCGCGAAACATCTCGTCGGTTCGTGCATCCTGCGAGAGCAATGCGACTTTTTCGTGCATAACCTTGTTCGTGATCGTCCGGCTGACCGTGAGCTTTTCGCTCGACTTCGCAACGGATGTATCACGAACCTTCGCACCGATCTGCACCAAGCTGTATTCAAGGATCTTGCCGTCCGGAGTCTCGTCGGCAAGCAGGGCGACGACGCGATCCGCGGGCGTTCCGCGAAAGATGAGTTCCGTTGCCTTATCGAAGATCTCTTCGAGGTCGAATACGCGGCCGAGCGTCTTGCTCATTTCGTACAACAGTTCCAGATTACGCGCCTTTCGCCGCAGGGCTTTTATTTCTTCAGCCGTTGCGGGCGTTGTTTCGACAGAAAGGTGAGATTGCCTTCCGATGATCTCGCGGGCCGAGATCTCCATCATCGTGTGGCCGAGAGGAGCGTCGTCGTAACGTATTCCGACCGGCGCGACGGCCGCTTGCGTTGCGGCTTCCGGAAAGGCGTCCGGAGTTTGTGCCGAAAAATGCTGCGAGGGCTGAGGTACGGAGATCGGCGGAGCGACCGGAGCAGGCACGCGTTCGATCCCGACAAAACGAAATCGCAGCTTCGATTCGCCGATAGTGATCTCATCATCGTCCGCAAGCTGAGTTTCGACGGCAGCCGCACCGTTGACAAAAACGTGATTGACGCTGCGTATAAGCCGTCCGTCCTCGATATAGCCGTCAATGAGCCGATAGCCGGTCGCGGAATCAATGTACGCATGCCGCCGGGAAACTCGCCGATCATTCAGGACAATGTCGTTCTCTTTTGCGCGGCCGATCATGAATTGGCGGTTCGGCACAATGCCGTATTCAAAGACGCGGCCGTTCGGTTCTGTGATGGTAAGTATTGCGTTCAAGGCAGTTTTCGATTGCAGATCAGCGAGGCCGAGTGATAAATTGAGGGTTCGACTCACCCTGACTCGCGCCTGTTCAAGTATGATCTACCTCGATTATAACGCAACGACACCGGTTGACCCCGAAGTTTTGGCGGCAATGCTGCCATTTTTGAAGGAAGATTTTGGGAATTCGACCTCAGCGCACTCGGCGGGACAGCGCTCGGCGAAGGCCATCGAGGATGCGCGTGAGTCGGTCGCTGATTTCCTCGGTGCAGATCAAGCGAACGAAATAGTATTCACTTCCGGCGGAACCGAAGGCAATAATTGGTCGATCCTCGGAACGCTTTTAGGTTCGGGCGACAAACGGCGCATCATCACAACGCCGGTCGAGCATGCGAATGTCAGCAACCTTTGTTCAAAGCTTGAGAACGACGGCAAAGTTAGTGTTTCGCGGCTAAGTGTTGACGGCAACGGTGAGCTCGACCTTGATGAACTTCGCGCGTGCCTTACACCCGAAACCGCACTGGTCTCAATGATGCTTGCGAACAACGAGACAGGCGTGATCTTTCCCGTTCGCGAAGCGGCAAAGATCGTTAAAGAAAATAGCGACGCCGTTTTCCATGTCGATGCAGTAAATGGCGCGGGAAAGATCCCTTTCTCGCTAAAGGGTACGGAGATCGATCTCGTGTCCATCTCGGCACATAAATTTTGCGGCCCGAAAGGCGTCGGAGCACTCTTTATTCGAAAAGGCGTCAGGCTGCAGCCCGCGATGATCGGCGGCGGGCATGAAATGGGACGCCGTGCGGGAACGTCTCCAACACATCAGATCGTCGGCCTCGGAGTTGCTGCGAAGATCGCCGGTAGATTCGCTGGAACCGAGCAGCTTTGTCGCCTTCGCGATCGTCTCGAAAACGCGCTTTTGGAGATCCCTTCGACTCAGGTAAACGGAACACGCGAAGTCAGCAAGCGACTGCCGAATACAACGAATATCTCATTCGAAAATACGAACGGCGAGAGAATTATGCATCATCTCGATGAACTTGGGATTTGCGTCTCGACCGGGTCGGCCTGTCATACAAAAGATCACACTGCAAGCTCAGTTCTCGAGGCGATGCAGGTGCCGTTCTCGTTCGCAATGGGTTCGATAAGGTTTTCGCTCGGGCGGCATACGACGGAAGAAGAGATAACTACGGTGATCGAGAGAACAAAGGATGTCGTAAAGGCTCTCAGGTCTCAGGCGACCGCGGGTTAAAAAGGCCTTAAGTGGCTTTCTCGATGCCGTATCTCGCAAGCTTTAGATACAGTCCGCGCCTCGTAAGCCCAAGTTCCGCAGCAACACGTGAGATATTCCAGTTATTCCGCGAAAGAGCGTCCCGTATCAGCGACATCTCGAGTTCCGAGACGGCAGCCTCAAGCGTTGTGCCGAGACCGAGATTCGTAAATGGCGAGATCGTCGGGTTATACGATGCGATCGGTCGCGGACCTTGCGGCTTGCCGCCGCCAAAAGGCGTAAGCGGCCGTGCAGAACGCTTCAGGTCTGATGATAGATGCTCCGGCGTGATAATGTCGTTCGATTCGGCACGCGCGACGATCCGCTGGATCTCATTCGTTAATTCACGAACGTTGCCTTCCCAATCCGAGACCATCAGCATATCGACGGCCTGCGGCGTAAAGGTGATCCCGCTTTTTCCGAATCGTTCGCTGAACTTGTTCACGTGATAGGTAACGATCGGCGGGATCTCGGCCCTACGGTCTCTTAGCGGAGGCACGCGAAGCCGTATCACGTTCAGGCGAAAATATAGATCCTCGCGAAATGTGCCGTCGGCCACTTTTTGTTCGAGCGGCATATTCGTTGCCGCAATGATCCGAACATCGACCTTTATCGGCTTTTTCTCACCCAATGGCTGCACCTCGCCTTCCTGCAGGAATCGAAGGATCTTCGGCTGCACATCGAGCGGCAGATCGCCGATCTCGTCCAAAAGAAGCGTGCCGCCGTCCGCGGATCGTATGACGCCGGGAGAGTCATTCATCGCCCCTGTGAATGCTCCTTTTTTATAGCCGAAGAGCATTCCTTCAGCGAGATCCTTCGGAAATGCCGTACAGTTGAATGGCACAAAGACCTTATCTTTGCGGTTCGAGATCGCATGGATAGCCTTTGAGACAAGTTCCTTGCCCGTTCCGGATTCACCTGTAACTAGGACGGTAACATCCGAGTTCCGTATCTTGTATATCTCTTCGACGAGCGCCGTCATTGCCGGCGAAGAATGAATAAAGCCCGGCATCAGTCCGTTCGAAGCCTGAACGCCTATCGGCAGATCGTGCGGCTTTGCGCTGTCACGCTCCCTGAGAGCGATCACATCTATGCCAAGCTCGGTAACGCTGATAAGCGGTTTTATCGAGGAACCGTCGGTAAGCGACGCTCCTGATCGAGGATGCAGCAGCAGGAACGCAGGCGGTCCGGCTGACGGCCTCAGTTCGAAGACCTCAACATTCTTCGTCTTTGAGAACCCCTTTAGTTCGTCGCGCCTGACCGCGGCGTCGAGCTTTCCGACGATGTCGAAACTTTCGTTGTTCGCGTAGCCGTGCGTGATGAACGGAGTGAGCGTCTTCGAATCGTTATATTCCGCGATGACGATCTTTTCGGCATTACTTTCCTGTCGCAGCACAGCAACAAGTTCGCGAAACAAAAGCTCTCTTGATGCGGTAGCTTCGGCAAGGCGAACCGTCAAAAGCTGTGAGATCACGGCGTTCTTACGACGCTCGCTTCCGGGCCTTGACGGATGGGACTTTGTTTCTGCTTCGAGACGCTCGCCCGCCTCTTCGACGCTTTGATATCTATCTTCAAGGCCGAGCCGCTTGTAGATCTCACCGGCGGCCGCTAGGTGCCGCTTGGCACGCACTACATTATCGCTCCCCAGATTCTCCGCGAGGAGCGCGTGCATTTTTGCTTGATGAAACGGATCAAATCCTGCCTCGAACGTTGTCAACGCCCGGCTGAAGTAGTGGATCGCAAGTTCACGCTCTTCATTCTTCAGAGCTAAAAGGCCGCGGATACGCTGAATATTTCCGAGAACAAAATAGTCGGACTTCGGGTCGTTGCTTTCAATTTCGCGAAGGGCGTTCTCGCTCTCTTCCTGGTCGCCCTCGATCATCAGGCCTTCGGCGAGAACGATCCCGGCCATATTCGCGTAATGCTTATCGCCCACCTCGTGCGCCTGCTCGATCGTAGCTTCCGCGGTCGTGATCGCAACGGCCGTTTCCCCTTTCAGCAAATGACATCTCGCGATGTTCCGCATCGCTTGCAGTTTGTACCAGCGGCTGTCCCGCTCTTCCGCGATCGCTGCTGCTTTCTGCAAGTGTTCTTCGGCCTTGCCGATATCGCCGCGAAGAATGTAAAGCTCGGCCAAAGAGTCATAGATACCCGACACGTGAACGTAGTTCTCTCGAAGCCCAAGTTCGAGCGCTCTGCGGATCATCTCTTCGGCACGCTGCCATTCCCCAAGAAGCGTAAGATTTATGCCGAGGTTGTTATATGCGATGAGCATATTGAGGGCATGCTCGGTTTGATCGAAAAATTCGATCGATTTTTCGAGGCACTCGATGCCGTCATGCGGTTTGCGCAGGAACCAGTATGCTCCGGACATATCCGTATAGAGCTTGCCGAGCATAAACGGAGCAGAATTCGAGCCAATTATCTTGATCCCGAGTTGAAAGTTCTCGATCGCCTTCTGGCTGTTGCCTTCCTGATTATGAATATTGGCGACCTCGCGGTACGCCTCAGCCATCCCTAGCCAGTTGCCCGTTGAGCGAAAGTGATCCAGAGCCTTTTCGGCAAAATCGCGGCTGATCAGAAATTCGTTGAGCTTTCTGTAAACGCGTGAGAGCGCGATGTCGATAGTGCCAAGCAGATGTGGGTGAGAACCGGCCCTTGCCTTTTCAAGAACCTCTTTGAGAAGCGTTACCGCCTTTGGGTATTCGCCGCGATTGCTGAATGAGATCGCGAGCTGCGTAACAACGCGCACCTGCGTTTCGCTTGATAGGTTAGCGAGGTTCTGCGGATCGTCGTAAGGGCGGACCGCCTCAAGGGATTCTTTGTATCGTCCGACCGTCTCAAGCGTGAAAGCGAGCAGACGCAAGAGATTCGCATAAACATCCGGAGTAAATCGGTAAGACGGCAAGGTCCGCCGCAGAACAGCTTCCGCCTCTGAAGAGCGGCCGTCCCTAAGATGTTTGCCGATCGAGGAGAAAAGCGCGTCGACATTTTTCTTGTTCGCTGCAGGCGCACCCTTACGCCCGATAAGATCGTTCGTAAAGTTTACAGCCGTCAGTTCGGGCGTTAAACCCTTGTCGGTCGTTGCTTTCATTCAACGAATCAGAGCCGGAGCTTAGACCCGGCAGTAAAAGAGTGAATACTAAGTAAACAACAGCGCATTTGAAATCTAACAAATAAAGCCCGCGCAGTCCACTATTTTATGTCTATTGTGAATTGATCGCTCAAAAGCGAATGGACTCGTGCTTTTCCTTAGCGCGAAGGTCGGATTTTGTGATTAAATCCAATCTATGCCTGATCTTCCCGAAAGAGCCGACGATGCCGAAGTCTTATCCGACACCGCTTCAAAGCTCGAAAAGCCGAAACTTTACAAGGTCCTGCTTCATAACGACGACTTTACAACGATGGATTTCGTCGTGTTCGTCCTGTCGCACGTTTTCTCGCGCTCGGAAGGAGAATCGATCGCGATCATGCTGCAGGTTCACAATGAAGGCGTCGGTGTCGCGGGGATCTATCCATATGAGATCGCGACGATGAAGGCGGAGAAAGCGACAAATCTTGCCCAAGCCCGTGAATTCCCTCTTCTTTGTACGATCGAGGAAGAATGAGTTTGTGCAACTTGTCCGACAACGAAAATCTTTTGGCGGGCATCAATCCCGTTTTGGATGATTAGAATCAAGACCAGCGCCGGGATCTAATGGCCGTGCGGTCGCAAAAACCTATGAGCTCCACCGAACCTTCCCCGGAACGTCCTGCCGTTTTCTTTGACGAAAAAGGCCGCCGCCGCAAAGCATTCAGCTTTATCGGAATTCCGATCGCGATCATAACGACCGTACTCTTCGGATTTTTCGTAATAAGCGTTCTCGTAAATCCATTCCTGCCGCAGATAAAGCTGAAGCCGATCAGCGTCTTGCCCGAAAGCCAAGACACCGCGCTTGCGATTCCCGACAAGCCCGCGGCTCCTCGCGACCCTGTTCTGCGTCGCGAAACGGAAAAAGTAAAGCAGGCAAAAAAAGACCGCGTCGAACGCAGACGGGAAAAGGCCGCGTTGAGAGAAATGGTTCGGGCGTCGCGACCGTCGGCTATTGCCGGCCCTTCCGCCGCGGGAAAGCCTGTCTCTGTTGGCTTTTATGTCAATTGGGACGATTCAAGTTTTGCATCGCTCAAGCAGAATATCGATTCGCTCGATTGGGTAGTGCCTGAATGGATCCGTCTGTCGGGCGACGAAAACAACCCGCTCGCGCTCGATATCGATGACAGGGCTTTAGACTTTATTCAACGTGAAAAGCCGGAAATGCCTGTGCTGCCGCTTCTTCAAAACTACAAGAACGAGCAGTGGAACGGCGACCTTCTCCGGAAGACGATCGCAACCGAAGATTCGAGACAAAAGCTGATCGCATCGCTACTCTCGACGATCGACAGATATCATTTTGGCGGCTTGACCGTCGATATCGAGGAAGTTCCCGCCGATCTTCAGCCGGCACTATTTCTTTTCGTAAGCGAATTGCATACTGCCTTTCAGTTAAAGCATTTGACGCTCGCGCAGGCAGTTCCGTTCGACAATCCCGAATGGAATTACAAGTCCTATGCAGCCGTTACCGATTATGTGATGCTAATGGCTTACGACCAGCATTGGTCAACGGGCGAAGCCGGGCCGATCGCCGGACAAGATTGGTTCGCCGATGCGTTAAAGCGTCGGATGACCGAACTTCCGCCGGAAAAAACGATCGTCTGTTTCGGCAATTACGGCTATAACTGGGGAGCCAAAGGCACCGAAGCAGAAACCGTCTCCGTGCAGGAATCGCTGCTTGCGGCGAGAGATTCGCTGGACGGTCCGTCCGAGATCAAGTTCGACCCCGAATCGAGAACGCCGTACTTCACCTACACGGAAGACGACGGCGTGTTTCACAGCCTTTGGTTCCTTGATGCGATCACCGCCTATAACGAGATCAAGATCGCAAAGCCATACAATGTTGCGGGCCTCGCGCTTTGGCGGCTCGGCAGCGAAGATCCGTCCTTGTGGAAGGTCTTTGGGTCGAAGGTCGGGGAGATGTCGCCTGACGGACTTAATGAGATCAAATACGGCTATGATGTTTCGTTCGAGGGAACGGGAGAAATACTGCAGGTTAAAGCGGAGCCGCAGGACGGAGCACGCGACCTGAAGATCGACCCGTCGAACGGCCTTATCGCATCCGAAACTTACAAGCAGATTCCGAGTTCTTACGTCATTCGGCGTACAGGCGACAAGCCCGGCCAGATCGCGCTCACGTTCGATGACGGCCCGGATCCGATTTGGACGCCGAAGATCCTCGAGGTTCTGAAGAAAGAAGGGGTAAAAGCTACGTTCTTTATCGTCGGAGAGAACGGCGAAGAAAACCCCGATATCGTAAAGCAGATCGTCGCCGAAGGACACACGATCGGCAACCATTCGTTCACCCACGCAAATCTTGCGGAGGTGCCCAACCGCGTTGCCTTACTCGAACTAAACACGACACAGCGTCTGATCGAATCGCTCACCGGGAGATCGACAAGGCTCTTCCGGGCGCCGTATTTCGGCGACGCGGAACCGCGTACGCCCGACGAAATGGAACCGACCGCGCGTGCCCAAGAACTTGGCTACATCTCCGTCGGACTCCATCTCGATCCGGACGACTGGAAGCTAATTAACGATGACGGCACGCCTCACACTGCCGAGGAGATCACGAATCAAGTTTTCGCGGCCGCCGCGATCAAGACGCCCGAAGAACGCGGTTCGATCGTGCTGCTGCACGATGCGGGCGGTGATCGCTCGGCAACCGTTGCCGCGCTTCCCGCCATTATCGATGGCCTGCGTGCTCGCGGCTATCAGTTCACGACCGTCGCCGATCTCGCGGGGCTTTCCGAGGATCAGGTGATGCCGCCCGTCCAGCAAGATCAATCGATGTATGCGAAGGCCGATTCGTACGTTTTTTACTCGATCTCTGTCGCGGCCTGGTTGATGAAATGGATATTTCTCATCGGCATCATTCTCGGCATCGGAAGGATGCTGATAATCGGTATCCTCGCCTTCGCGCAATATCTTCGTTCGCGGCGGCGCGAACACGAGCGGTTCGGTGCGGGCTATGAACCGTTCGTCTCCGTTGTCGTGCCGGCATATAACGAAGAAAAGGTCGTGCGCCAGACGATCGCAAGTCTCCTGGCGTCGGACTACCCGCTGCTTGAGATAATTGTTGTCGATGACGGTTCGACCGACGAGACCCTCAAGGTCGCTATCGAGGCATTTCCCGACGACCCGCGCCTACGCATTCTCACTAAAGAGAACGGCGGGAAGGCCGCGGCCCTCGACTTCGGCTGGAGACAGTCGAAAGGCGAGATCGTCATCGCACTCGACGCCGACACGCTCTTTACGCCGACAACCGTCACGGAATTGGCCCATCGATTCAAAGACGAAAGGATCGGCGCCGTTGCGGGCAATGCAAAGGTCGGCAACAGGCTCAACCTCGTTACGAAATGGCAGGCGCTCGAATACGTAACATCGCAGAATTTTGACCGCCGTGCATTTGCTTCGCTCAACTGCATTACGGTCGTTCCAGGCTCGGTCGGGGCTTGGCGGCGAAAGGCTCTCGAAGAGACCGGCGGCTTCTCGGCCGACACGCTTGCCGAGGATCAGGACCTGACCATCCAAGTTCGAAAACACGGCTATCTGATCGGATACGAAGAGAACGCGATAGGATTCACCGAAGCGCCGGCGACGCTTCGCGATCTCGCAAAACAGCGATTCCGCTGGTCGTTCGGCACGCTCCAATGTATGTGGAAGCATAAGGATGCGCTCCTAAACCCGCGTTACGGCACGCTCGGCTTTATCGCAATGCCGAATGTCTGGGTCTTCCAGGTGCTTTTTCCGCTCATCTCGCCTCTGATGGATCTGATGTTCATCTGGTCGCTCGCCTCCGCTCTGCTGAATCATTTCGAACATCAGGAGGAATATGCGCACAGTTCGTCGAATCTGAACAACATCCTGTTCTATTACGCCTTGTTCCTGGCCGTCGATTGGCTTGGCGCGCTTGCGGCCTTTTTGATGGAAAAGAAGGAGCAGAAAAAGCTGCTTTGGTGGCTCGCCGTTCAGCGTTTCGGATACCGGCAGGTGATGTATTGGGTGATGGTCAAGTCCGTTTATATGGCGATCAAAGGCGTTGTGGTCGGTTGGGGTAAGCTCGAGCGAAAGGCCACGGTCGAGGCGGCAACCCCATAAATAACGTGCCAAAAAAGGGATTTTTGACACGGCAAATGTTAAAATTTCCCTTTTATGTCCGAGGAACTAGATCTTAAGAAAACCGTTAACCTGCCCAATACCGCATTTCCGCAAAAGGCTAATCTTGGGCAGATGGAGCCAGCCAGATCGAAGAAATGGCAGGAAGCTGACCTTTACAAGATGATTCTCGGCGCCCGCAAAGGCCGCGAGAAATTCATTCTCCACGATGGCCCGCCGTATGCGAACGCAGACATTCACATCGGAACGGCACTCAATAAGATCCTGAAAGATTTCGTCGTAAAATCTCGCTCGATGATGGGTTTTGACGCGCCGTACGTTCCGGGTTACGACTGCCACGGGCTGCCGATCGAAACGCTCGTTGAAAAGAAGCTCGCGGTCAAAGGCAAGAACAAGAGCGATCTGCCCGTTGCGACCTTTCGGCGCCTTTGCCGAGAGCACGCTTCGACGGCAATGAACAACCAAACGCGTGATTTCGAGCGGCTTGGCGTTCTCGGCGAATGGCAGGATCCGTATCTGACGATGTCGCCCGAATACGAATCGTCAACAGCTCGGCTTTTCGGCAAATTCCTCGAACGCGGATACATCTACAAAGGGCTGCGTCCCGTCTATTGGTGCATACACGATCAGACCGCTCTCGCCGAAGCAGAGGTCGAATACCGCGACCATACTTCCGCTTCGGTTTACGTTAAGTTTCCGCTTCTTACCGATCCCGCAGAGATCGACACGGCACTCGCGGGCAAAAAGGTCTTTGTCGTTATCTGGACAACGACTCCTTGGACGCTTCCCGCAAACCTTGGCATTACTGTCCATCCGGATTTCGATTATTCGGCGGTCGAGGCGAACGGCGAGGTTTATATCGTCGCAAGCGAACTCGCGAAAGGCTTTGCGGAGGTATGCGAGCTTGGCGAGATCACTGAACTTGCGCGTTTCAAGGGCAAAAAACTCGATCGTATGCAAGCTCGGCACGCGTGGCTCGACCGGCCCTCGCTTCTGATGAACGGCCTTCACGTAACTCTCGGCGAAGCGGACGCCGAGGTCGAACTCGACGCGCGTCACGAGAGCGGCCACGCCGCAAAATCGGGAACAGGCTGCGTGCACACCGCTCCCGGACACGGCGGCGACGACTTTCTTATCGCCAAGGAATACGGGCTAGACATCTATGCTCCGGTCGATGCGGCAGGAAGATTTACGAGCGACGTCGAGTTCTTTGCGGGGCAAACCGTAACCGAAGCGAACCCGAAGATCGTCGAATTCCTGCGCGAAAAAGGGACTCTGCTCCATTCCGAGAATTATCAGCACCGATATCCGCATTGCTGGCGTTGTAAGAACGCGATCATCTTCCGCGCAACTCCGCAGTGGTTCATTGCGATGGATGCAAAGGCGACCGGCGATGGCGAAACCCTCCGCAACCGAGCTCTCTCCGAGGTCAAGGAAGTGAAATGGCATCCCGAATGGGGCGAAGGCCGAATGGCCAATATGTTCAAGGGACGACCTGATTGGTGCGTTTCGCGGCAAAGGTCTTGGGGCGTGCCGATCCCTGTCTTTTACTGCGGCAAGTGTGACGAAGCGATCGCTGACAAGAAGATCATCGACCGCATTGCCGATATCTTTGCGGTAGAAACGAGCGATGCTTGGTATGCAAAAGAAGCGGCCGAACTGCTGCCGAAAGGCTTTTCGTGCCCGAAGTGCGGGAACACGGAAGAATTTCGCAAGGAGACCGACATTCTCGACGTGTGGTTCGATTCGGGATCGAGCTGCATCGCTGTGCTTGAGACGCGCGACGAACTTCGCTTTCCTGCTGACGTCTATCTCGAAGGCGGCGATCAATATCGCGGCTGGTTCAATTCATCCCTGAGTTGCGGCATCGCGGCGCACGATAAAGCTCCGTACAAGCAGATCGTAACGCACGGCTGGGTCGTCGATGGCGAAGGCCGCAAGCAGTCAAAATCGCTCGGCAACGTTACCGCCCCGAAGGAGATCATCGACCGCTCGGGCGCCGACGTCCTGCGCTTGTGGGCGGCCGCCGTCGATTACACCGACGATGTTCGCTGTTCGGACGAGATCCTTTCGCGTGTCGTCGATGCATATCGGAAAATGCGAAACACGCTTCGTTATGCGCTCGGGAACCTTGCGGGATTCGATCCCGGAAAGGATGCAGTTGAAGAAACTGCGATGCTGGAACTCGACCGCTGGGCTCTTGCCGAACTCAACCGAGTAACGGCAAGAACGATCGAAAGTTATCAAGCATACGATTTCCAGGCGGCGTATAACGCTCTTTATCAATTCTGCACGGTAACGCTTTCGGCGCGATATTTCGACATCATCAAGGATCGGCTGTATATCCTTGCTCCGAGATCGGCAGCGCGTCGTTCGGCTCAGACCGCTCTCCATAAGATCGCCGATTCACTCATTCGCCTGCTTGCCCCGTTGACCGTATTTACCGCAGACGAAGCTTGGGAGAATCTGCCGGCGGGCGAACTTGCTTCCGTGCATCTTGCAGAGTTTCCTACGGCGACCGGAAAGACCGACGATCCGCTTTTTGAAACGTGGGAACGCATCTTCGCGATCCGTGACGAAGTCCTAAAGGCGCTCGAAACCGCACGTACCGAGAAGCAGATCGGCTCGTCGCTCGAAGCAAAGGTCGTACTTTCTGCTGACAAAGACACGACGAGATTCCTGCTCGATCATTACACCGAGCTTCGATATATCTTTATTGTCTCGCAGGTCGAGGTGCACGAAAATGACGGTCTTTCGGTCAAGATCGAACGTGCCGATGGGACAAAATGCGAGCGTTGTTGGAACTATTCGACGCGCGTCGGCGAGTTCGAAAAATATCCGACCGTCTGCGAACGCTGCGCCGGCGCTCTCGACGAGATCGTTCCGCTTTTGGGAGCATCCGCTTGAAGAAGGAGAACTGTAATGAGACTTACCATTCTTACCTTATTGATGACGCTCGCCGTCGCAGCATCTGCGTCGGCGCAGTCCATCTATACGCCCGAAAAAGGCACACCCGAACGGGCGGCCATTCTCAACACTTTGCGGGTTCCCGTTGAACGTGCACTTAAACAGAAGATAGTTTTTGTCGCGGATACCTTCAACGTTTCGGGCCCGTGGGCATTTGTAAGCGGCAGTTTGCAGGGAACCGACGGCAACGCGCCGGATTTTTCACGCACGCAGTACGCCGAGGCGATCGAGGCAGGAGCATTCGACAATAACTATTTCGCACTTTTGAAGAAAACATCAGGCAAATGGCGTGTAACGGTCTATCAGATCGGATGCACCGATGTCTGCTATCTCCCTTGGCCGCAAAAGTACAAGGCGCCTAAAGCGATCTTTCCGTATAGCGAGTAGATAGGATCAGAAGTATGTCGTCAGTATTCCTAAGACTCTTCTAAAGATCGACGGCAAGTGGAAGATCGTCAACAAGTCATTCTACGCGGAGCCGAAAAAGAACTAAATGAACGCACGCAGCATTTTATGGAAGGTCGCATATCTCGGCGTTACTGCCGGTGTCTTTATGATCGACCAGACGACCAAGGCCTGGGCCGCAAGATCGTTGCGGTTCGGTGGCGACCGGTCGGTCATCAGCGGCTTTCTGAATTTCGCTTACACGCACAATACGGGCGTCGCCTTCTCGATGCTTGACGACCACGGAAGCAGCGGACGCTGGGGATTGTCGGCCGTTGCGCTGGTTGCGGCCGTCCTCGTGCTCTACTTTTTTTGGCGAACGCCGCGAACCGACGACCGCATTCTCGGTGCCCTCGCATTGTTGCTCGCAGGCATCGTCGGGAACGTTACCGATCGTCTAAGACTCGGCTTTGTCATCGACTTTATCGATGTCCAGTTCGGAAGCTGGCACTATCCGACCTTCAACATCGCCGATATGGCGATCGTGATCGGCGCGGTTCTCCTGATACTGGATATGGTACTGTCGAAAAGAAATGAAAAGGGGGAAGCGAGTAGCCGGAATAAAGAAGCCGAAAGTTCGACTTCCTGACTTGGCTTCCGACTTCTGATCTCGGCCCTCGAACACCATGTATCCTGAACTTTTCCACATTGGTAATTTCCCGATCACGACATACGGCATTTGGCTGACGGTCGGGATGCTGCTCGCACTATTCGCGGCTTCAAGGCTTGGGGCGAGGGACGGTATTTCGAAGGATCGGATCTACGATCTTGGACTTTGGACGCTTGTCGGCGGCCTTGTGGGATCGAAGGCCCTGATGGTCCTCGTCGAGCCGAACGTGCAGATATTCACGCTTGATTTCCTGCGTTCGGGCGGCGTTTTTTACGGCGGCCTGATCGGCGGATTCCTGACGGTCGTTGGGTTGATGCTCTACTACAAGCTGCCTTTTTGGAAAGTCACCGATGCTTTTGCTCCGGCCGTCGCACTTGGACAGGCATTTGGCCGGCAAGGATGTTTTGCCGCCGGCTGCTGTTGGGGAAAGCCCACGGATTCTTTCCTCGGCATCCATTTTACTGAACTTGGCCACGAATACACCGGCGTTCCGATCTACGGGCCCGGCCACACGGATCTATTTCTATACCCGACTCAGTTGATCGAATCTTTCACGATGTTCGCGGTCTTCGCTTTTCTCTATTGGCTGCATAAACGCAAGAAATTCGACGGCCAGGTACTCGTTGCCTACGGCATTATCTATTCGATCTTCCGCTTCCTGATCGAATTCATTCGAGACGATCCGCGTGGCGACCTTTTCGGCTTAACTACAGCGACGGGTCTTTCAACATCACAATTGGTCAGCCTTCTGGTCGCCGCGGTTTCTATCATCTTTATGGTCGTTCGCCTACGCTCTCCGAAGCGATCGAATACGTGAATGACCACATCAATTAATATCGTGAAAAAGATTTGTCAGAGCAAAACGAGATCATACAACTAGCAGCCTCGGACGAAGATTCCGGCACCCGCCTCGATTCATTCCTTGCGGCTAATATAGACGGCTGGTCGCGCTCGCGTCTTCGGCAGTTGATAGACGACGGCGCTGTGCTGGTAAATGATCGCGAGGTAAAGCCCTCGTACAAAGTCTGCGAAGGCGACGTTATCGACATCGAATTGACCGTGCGCGATGACGCACGATTTGAACCCGAAGACATTCCGCTTGACATAGTATTCGAAGACGATGACCTTGCCGTTATCAATAAACCCGCCGGTATGGTCGTTCATCCCGGCGCGGGTGTTTCGAGCGGGACGCTGGCGAATGCGATCGCATTTCATTTTGGTGATCCGTTGCAGAAGCCCGCGCGTGAGCAAGGGCGTGATCGAACGGATAATCGCGTCGGCATCGTGCATCGGCTCGACAAGGACACTTCGGGGCTGATAGTCGTCGCAAAGAACTTCGAGACTCAGGAGGCGCTGTCTGCCGCATTTCGCGACCGTGCCGTACAAAAAACTTATGTTGCTCTCGTACACGGCAATCCGCGTGAAAATTCCGGCATTATCGATCGCCCGATCACACGCGACCGCTGGCACCGCACGAAAATGACCGTTGCCGCGAACGGACGCAACGCGCTTACGCATTGGAAGATCCGCGAGCGATACGACAAGTTCACGCTGCTCGACGTCGAGATCAAGACCGGACGCACACACCAGATCCGCGTCCATCTTGCCTCAATAAATCACCCGGTCGTCGGTGACGCGACCTACAACGAAGGCCGCGACAATTCGATCGCGAACAACGAGGTAAGAAAAGCTGTCGAACGCCTCGGACGCTTCTTTTTGCACTCAGCTCATCTCGCGTTTGATCACCCAAAGACCGGTGAACGACTGTCATTTTCCTCCGAACTCCCGCAGGAATTGGCACAACTGAAAATTTTGATCGGAACATTTTGACTGGAACGCACGCGTCCCGCGTGCAGCTGAACTATTATGAAAAACTTTTTTGTAGCTGTCGCGATCTCTTTGCTTCTTGTCTCGGTTAATTTTGCGCAGACGAATGAGATCAATATCATTCCGAAGCCGAACCGCATTCGAAAGGGGGCCGGAGATTTCGAGATCGAACGACAAACAGTTCTGGTCGCGCGGAACCTCGCCGATCGAAAGATGGCAGCGTTGCTCAATTCTTATCTCAAACAGACATTCGGCCTCGATCTCAAGATCGTGCGTTCGACGCGGAAGCAGAACGCGATCGACCTTTACGTCGTAACCGGTGACCACGCACTGCTCGAAGGGCAGTATAGGCTCGATGTCGATACCGACCGAATCGCCATATCGGCGGTCGATGACAAAACTCTGTTCTACGGCCTGCAAAGCTTGATACAGCTTATTCGCAAGGATGCGACAGGCAAGGTCCTCGTGCCGGCTGTGGATATTTCTGATTCACCGCGTTTTCAGTACCGCGGGATGCATCTTGATGTTTCGCGGCATTTTATGCCGATCGAGTTCGTTAAAAAATACATCGACCTGATGTCGCAGTATAAGTTCAACACGTTCCATTGGCATTTGACCGACGATCAGGGCTGGCGCATTGAGATCAAGAAATACCCCAAACTTACCGAGATCGGCTCGAAGCGCCCGGAAACGATGGTCGCGCGAAACTTTTCGCCATACGTCGGCGACGGCATTCCGATCGAGGGATTTTACACGCAAAAACAGATCAAAGAGGTCGTTGCATACGCAAAGGCCCGCTACATCACCGTGATCCCTGAGATCGAGCTTCCCGGCCACGCTTCGGCTGCCTTGGCCGCTTATCCGGAACTCGGTTGCAAGGCTGACTACAAATACAAAGTTCAGACGACGTGGGGCATTTTCAAGGAAGTCTTCTGCCCGACGGACGCGACCTTCAAATTCCTCGAAGATGTGATCGACGAGACGATCAAGCTCTTTCCCAATTCGCCGTATATTCACATCGGCGGCGACGAGGTGCTGAAAGACTTCTGGAAAGAATCGCCTTTCGTACAGGACCTAATGAAACGCGAGAACCTCAAGGACGAACACGAAGTGCAGAGCTATTTCATTCGCCGCATAGAAAAATTCATCAACTCGAAAGGCAAGAAGATCATCGGTTGGGACGAGATCCTTGAGGGCGGCGTCGCGCCGAACGCAACGATAATGAGTTGGCGCGGCGAGAAAGGCGGCATCGACGCGGCCAAAGCGCATCACGACGTGATAATGACGCCGAACACTTACGTCTATTTTGACTACGGCCAGGGCGACCCGGCCTATGAGCCGCTGAACATCGGTGCCTTTATACCGCTCGAGAAAGTTTATGGCTGGGATCCGGTGCCGAAGGAGCTCGCGCCCGACGAGGTGAAATACATCCTCGGCGGCCAGGCCAACATTTGGACGGAGTATCTCAAAAAACCTGAGAATGTAGAATATATGGCGTTCCCGCGTATGCTCGCGCTGTCCGAGGTTTTGTGGACTTTGCCTGCGAATAAGAACTATGCGGATTTCAAGCGGCGGCTTGGAGCGAACCTGCAGCGACTCGACCAAGAGCATGTGAACTACCGCATTCCCGAACCTGACGGACTATCGAATAAGATCGTCGGACAGGACGGCAAGGCCGTGCTCGACATCAAGCCTCTTGTTGCAAGTTATAAGATCTACTACACCCTCGACGGTTCTACGCCCGACGTAAATTCAACGCTTTATACAGAACCGGTCGCGTTCGAGGTCACGAAAGACGAGGTCAAGACCGTGAAGACGATCGTCGTAATTCCTTCGGGTCGAAAAAGCTCTGTTTACGCCGCCAAATACGTCAATCGCGAACCACTCGCGGCGGTCGTCCCTGATCAAACGCGACCCGGTACGGAGTTCGAGTTCTTCGTTCCGAAAGGCGACGGCTCGGGCGACGGGGCACACACCAAGGGAGAGACAAAATCGATAATGCTTGAGCAGTTCGCAAAAACCTTCGATCTAAAGCAGCCTTTTGCCGTTACGTTCGACGGCTATATGAAAGCCGCGGCGGACGGCATATACGAATTCCAGGTCGATGCGACTTGGGATGCGACCATCGTGTTGGACGGCGAGATGATCATCAACGACGCCGGAAGCAAGGATCGCAAGGTCCGCTCGGCCATCGTCCCTCTGAAGGCCGGCTATCACAAGATATCGATACGCTACAACCACCGCGGCGGCGATTCGACCTTCCGCGTACTTTGGGGCTTGAAAGGCCAAGGCCTCGGCCGTGCATACGGCGGCGAATTCGTGTACTAAGAATGAGAATGAGCGCGCTAAAAAAGTGAATGCGAAAAAGCTACTCAGTTACCTCCCACTTTAGTGGGAGGTTGATCGCTGGCAATTTAAGGATCTGTCCGCAGAGTACGTTCAGAGAGAAGTAATTTATGAAAAGTATTCCGGGAAAATTTCGTCTCGCCTCTATCTTTTTATTATTTCTTTCCCCGATTTTGGTGGGCAATATCTTCGCGCAGGATTATACCCGTTGGGTCAACCCGTTCATCGGCACCGGCGGGCACGGGCATACATTTCCCGGTGCGACGGTGCCATTTGGAATGGTGCAGCTTTCGCCCGACACACGCATCGACAATTGGGACGGAAGCTCGGGATATCATTACTCCGACGACATCATCTACGGCTTTTCACACACGCATTTAAATGGAACGGGAATCCCGGATGGCTGCGATATTTTGCTGATGCCGACCATTGGCCGCCAGCTCTTCAAAAGCGAGCGATATACCTCGAAATTTTCGCATGCCGACGAGAAGGCGGAACCGGGATTCTATTCGGTCAAACTTGGTGACGGAATACTTACCGAGCTGACCGCAACGAAACGCGTCGGATTTCACCGATATTCTTTTCCAAAAGGAACAGATGCAAATCTGATCCTAGATCTTAAATGGCGGGACAAGATCACGTCCCAGTCACTCGATCTCGTTGGCAACAATCGTGTCGAGGGATTCAGAACCTCGACGTCATGGGCCAAGAATCAGACCGTGTACTTTGTCGCTGAGTTCTCAAGAACTTTTGACCGCGATGAGGTTGATATGGAAGCGGATTCTGGGGCAAAACTCGATCAAAAGGGCGGTAAATACAATTTTCGATTTAACCTTCAAGGCGGCGATGACGTTAAAGTGAAAGTCGCCATCTCTTATGTTTCCATCGAAGGCGCGCGGAAGAATCTCGAGGCCGAGATTCCGGGTTGGGACTTCGACAAAGTACGTGTCGACGCGAAGGCGGCATGGAATAAAGAACTGAGCAAGATCGATGTATCGGGCGGCACGCCGGAGCAGACGACAAATTTCTATACCGCGCTTTATCACACCGCCGTCCAGCCGAATATCTTTAGCGACGTTGACGGCAAATATCTCGGCCACGACCGCAAAATTCACCAGCTTCGGAACGCGGACGCCCTCGTCCGCAATGAGGGCCGCTTCGGCCCGAAGAATTTGAGCCGTCCTCACCCGTCTCGGAAAGCTAGGTCCAGTTCGCCGCAGGAGCCTCCGATTGCGGACGAGGGCGTCCGCGCTCCGTCGGAGCAATACACGGTCTTCTCGCTATGGGACACGTTTCGTGCGGCGCATCCGCTTTATACGATCATCGACCAAAAACGCACGGTCGATTTCATCAACACGTTCATTCGCCAATACGAACAGGGCGGCAGGCTGCCGGTCTGGGAACTCTGGGGCGAAGAGACCGATACGATGATCGGCTACCACGCCGTTTCCGTAATTGCGGACGCGATGGCGAAAGGCATCAAAGGCTTCGATTACGAGAAAGCATACAAGGCGGCAAAGCACTCCGCCGAACTGGATCATTTCGGCCTCGCCGCCTACAAAAGACGCGGCTACATCTCGATGGAGGACGAGAACGAATCCGTTTCAAAAACTCTCGAATACGCCTACGACGACTGGTGCATCGCGCAGATGGCAAAACTTCTTGCGGAAGCCCGCACGTCAGTAAGGGCGAATCAATACTCTGCCGACTACGAAGAATTCTCTCGCCGCGCACGCTATTTCGAGAATCTCTTCGACCCCTCGACGGGCTTTATGCGCCCGAAAAAGAACGGCGGCTTTGTCTCGCCGTTCGAGCCGAATGAGGTTACGTTCAACTTTACCGAGGGTAATTCGTGGGTTTACACATTCTTTGCTCCGCAGGACATTTCGCGCCTGATGGAGCTAATGGGCGGCCGCGAAAAATTTGCCGCAAAACTTGATGAGATCTTTACAACCGATCAAAAACTTACCGGCCGTTTTCAGCCCGACATCACAGGCCTGATCGGCCAGTACGCTCACGGCAACGAGCCGTCGCATCACATTCCGTACCTTTTCGTTTATGCCCATCAGCCCTGGAAAACGCAGAAATATGTCCGGCAGATATTGGACGATTTTTACAAGAACGCACCCGACGGTTTGATCGGCAACGAAGACTGCGGCCAGATGTCTGCGTGGTACATTCTTTCGGCTTCGGGCTTTTACCCGGTCGCTCCGGGCTCGCCGGTTTACGCCTTCGGCACGCCGCTCTTTCCCGAAATGACCTACCGTCTCGAGAACGGCAAGGCCTTCACGATCAAAGCGAGGAACATCTCGTCCGCCAACAGATACATCCTCAACGCAAAGCTCAACGGGGCGCCGTACAAAAAGGCGTTCATCGCGCACGCCGACATAATGCGCGGCGGAGTACTTGAATTTTCAATGACGGATCAGCCTGTAAACACGGCGTTCACGGAGTTTCCGGTCTCGGCTATCAAGGTGGATACGGTAGCTGTCCCGGCCATTTCCGGAGAGCGAACATTCGCCGATCGGACGACCGTGACGATCTCAACACCGATGCCGAACGCGAAGATCTTCTACACGACCGACGGGAGCGAGCCGACCAAAAGTTCGACGATCTACACGGCACCTTTCGTCGTTGATCGTACAACGACCGTTACCGCGATCGCAGCGGATGCGAATGGCGCCATCAGCTTTCCGGTCGTATCGGTGCTCACCAAACGCCCGCAGGATTGGACCGTTACGGTCATCTCCGGCTATAGCACGCAATACAATGGTGGCGGCGACAATGCGATCGTTGACGGCATTCGCGGAACGGTGAATTTTGCTAGCGGTGAATGGCAGGGCGTGCAGGGCAAAACCTACGAAGCCGTGATCGACCTAATACGCGAGACCGAGATACGCGAACTCGGCGCAGGTTTTGTGCAGGCGGCCGGCCCGTGGATCTGGATGCCCGCAAATATCGAATTTCAAGTTTCGGATAACGGAACGGACTGGACCGAGGCCGCAAATATCAAAACCGATGTGCCGCTCACCGAGATGACGCCGACGGCAAAGGAGTTTCGCCAAACGATCGCGCCCATAAAGACCCGCTACGTCCGCATCCGCGCCAACAACATCGGCAAGATCCCCGCGTGGCATCTCGGTGCCGGCGGCGACCCATGGATATTCATCGACGAAGTGATCATCCGCTAGGACTCTTTTTACCGGATGCACGGATCTGAATCCGAAATTTGTGTATTCGTGGCTATTTAGACTTTTTTTCGCCCGCCTGCGTCTAACATTTCGGTCAGTGAGGTTTTTTATATGGACAGACGCTATTTTTTGAAGGCAGGCGGTTTTGGTTTGGCGAGCTTTGGGTTGATGTCGGTGGCGCCGAATTTTCTGCATCAGTTTGCGGCGGCACAGGCAAAAGGCGGTACAAAAGGCCGCAAAGTACTGGTCACGATCTTCCAGCGCGGTGCCGTTGACGGGCTGAATATGCTCGTGCCATACGGCGACAGCGAATATTACGACCTTCGCCCGACTATCGCTATTCCCACGCCTGGCAAGACGGACGGAGCGGTCGATCTAGACGGACATTTCGGCCTGCATCCGAGCCTTTCGGCACTCGCTCCTTTTTATAAAAACGGACAGCTTGCGGCGATCACGAGCGTCGGTTCGCCCGACAATACGCGTTCGCATTTCGACGCGCAGGACTATATGGAGTCGGGCACGCCCGGTCGGAAATCAACGCCCGACGGTTGGCTGAATCGCGTCCTCCAAACCGCAGCGGAGAAGAATGCGTCGCCTTTTCGCGCAGTTTCAATGACGCAAACCCTGCCTCGTTCTTTGTACGGCAAAGCTCCGTCGGTCGCGATGGCAAATCTATCGGACTTCACGATCCAGGCCGGGCTTTATACGACCGATCTCAAGGGCGGTTTCGAAGGGATCTACGACCAGAATATAAAGGACACGCTCAATAAGACCGGCAAAGAGACGTTCGACGCAATGGACTTCTTAAAGCGTGCGAACCCGCAAAAATATCAGCCGGCCAACGGCGCGGTCTATCCGAACACCGACCTTGGACGTTCACTCAAGCAGATCGCTCAGCTCATAAAGGCCGGCGTCGGCCTCGAGGTCGCGTTCACCGATACCGGTAACGATATTCGCTGGGACACGCACCTGAACGAAGGCGGAGCACGCGGCCAACTCGCGAACTTCTTGCGCACATTTGCTCTGTCGATAGCCGCTTTTGCGACAGACCTCGGCAAGCAGATGGACGACGTGCTTGTGCTTACGATGAGCGAATTCGGCCGCACCGCAAAAGAGAACGGCAGCCGCGGAACCGACCACGGCCACGGTAACACGATATTCGCCCTCGGCAATTCCGTACGCGGCGGCAAAGTTTACGGCGACTGGAAAGGAATGAGGAACGATCAGCTCTACGAAGGCCGGGACCTCGCCGTTACAACCGATTTTCGAGACGTCTTCGGCGAAGCAGCCGCAAAACACCTTGGAGCGAAAGACCTTGCAAAGATCTTTCCCGGGTACGCGGCAAGCGCCTCAAATTTCCGCGGATTCGTCGCCTAGAGCCTTCGACCTCTCTTATGAGACCTCGCCGGGGTCGATCCCGAGAGCTTTTGCCACGCCCGCGCCGTATGCGGGATCGGCCTTCATACAGTTGCCAATGTGCCGAAGTTGCACTTCGCGCGACGCTCCGCCGACGTTCGCCGCAGTATTGTCGAAAAGAGCCTGCTGCTGATCGGGCGTCATCAGCCGAAATAGCGCTCCGGGCTGCGAATAATAATCCGAGTCTTCGCGATGATTCCAATGATCGGCCGCACCTTCGATAGAAAGCGGCGGTTCGCGAAAGTCCGGTTGCTCCTGCCACTCGCCAAGGCTATTCGGCTCATAACCTTTCGTACTCCCGTAGTTACCGTCAACACGCATCGCCCCGTCGCGGTGATAGCTGTGCGCCGGACATCGCGGCGCGTTCACCGGTATCTGTTGATGGTTGACTCCAAGTCGATACCGCTGCGCGTCGCCGTAAGAAAACAGCCTCGCCTGCAGCATCTTGTCAGGTGAAAAGCCGATGCCCGGGACAACGTTCGCAGGATTGAATGCCGATTGTTCGACCTCTGCAAAGAAATTCTCGGGGTTTCGGTTCAACTCCATCACGCCGACGTCGATGAGCGGATAATCCCCGTGCGGCCACACCTTTGTCAGGTCGAACGGATTGTACGGCACCTTCGAAGCCTCATTCTCCGGCATGATCTGTACCTTCAGATCCCATTTCGGAAAGTCATTGCGTTCGATCGCCTCGTAGAGGTCACGCTGATGGCTCTCGCGATCTTTCCCGACGATGGCTTCCGCCTCCGCGTCGGTCAGATTCTTGATGCCCTGCTGCGTCCTGAAATGGAATTTCACCCAAAAGCGTTCGTTATCCGCGTTGATGAAACTGAATGTGTGCGAGCCGAACCCGTGCATCGTGCGATAGCTCGCCGGAAGGCCGCGGTCGGACATAACGATCGTCACCTGATGCAGAGCTTCCGGAAGAAGAGTCCAATAATCCCAGTTGTTCTGGGCCGAACGCATATTCGTCCGCGGGTCGCGTTTAACGGCGTGGTTGAGGTCGGGGAATTTTAGCGGGTCGCGTAGGAAAAAGACGGGCGTATTATTCCCGACGAGATCCCAATTGCCTTGTTCGGTATAGAACTTCACAGCAAAACCGCGTATGTCGCGTTCAGCATCCGCAGCTCCGCGTTCGCCGGCAACGGTCGTAAAACGGGCGAACAACTCTGTCTTTTTACCGACCTCGGAGAAGATCTTCGCTTTCGTATATTTCGTTATGTCATTTGTTACGGTGAAGGTGCCGTATGCCCCGCTGCCTTTCGCGTGCATACGGCGTTCCGGTATCACCTCGCGATCGAAGTGAGCAAGCTTCTCAAGCAGCCAAACATCCTGCATCAAAACGGGCCCGCGCGGGCCGGCTGTCATCGTATTCTGGTTATCGACGACCGGACTTCCGGCAGCAGTGGTAAGTTTCTTTTTCTCAGTCATCTCAAGCTCCTTGTCGCGAAGTATTCAAAAACTATAATTAGACTAATTCTAATTCTTGGGTCTGTCAAGCAGGTGACAAGCTCCGCTTTCTAATTGGAAGAAAGTTCGAGGTTCGGGATCATTCTCCTGAATTGATCCGATCGAGTACGCCGGGCTGTTCGCCTTCGAACTGCTGGTACCGCTGAAGGTCTTTTTCTGTGAAGTCAACCGCAAACTGAAGGTGGCCGCAGTGCACGCAACCGTAACCGCGCATATTGCGGGCACCGGCGCCAAAAACATTCTTCCAATACGGAGTGTCATCGATATTGAAACCGAGCTTCGCTCCGTTCGAATCAAAAACGGTGCCGCCGACCAATGCTTCGCTTCCGCAGGCTATACATTTCATTGCAATTTGGTCGATGAGGGTTAGTTACAGGTCACCAATATCGACGATCCGATTATAGTCGAGTGCGCTGTGAATCACGTGCAAAATTCTGACCCCGCCTAAAAAAGGGATGTAGAAGATCAGGTAATCGTCAAAACCCTTAACGAGCGACATCCTGATCGAGGCAAGTTCAGGCTCTTCGAATCTCCGTGGGCTTCCGCGTTCAGGAAAGCGTTCAAGTAGTTGAAAAGATTCTTCGCAGTGATCAAGAAATCGCTCAGCGGTCGATTCGTTATATTGTGCTAAGTATGAGGCGATCTGGGCCAATTCAGCCGACAAACCTTGCGAATACTTGATCATTTCTTCGCTTCAATCCGTCTTCGCGTCTCCTTGCGAACATCATCCATCAAAAACGCCTCGTCATCTTTCGACCGAAGCCGCTCGAGCAACAGCATTTCCAGCTGCTTTTCATTCCGGCGCTTTTGATCGGCTCTTATAAGATCACGGACGTATTCGCTAGCACTGCCATACCCATCGTCCGTCATCATTTCTTCAACGAAGACCCGCATCGAATCAGGCATCGATATATTCATTGTTGTTGTGGCCACACGATAATATTAAAAAGATTGGCAGTTGTTGTCAATATTTGCCATGATGATATGTATGTAGAGAATGTGGGAGTTTACTCCATATTCCTAAGCCTGAGCCTCAACGCCTGGAGTTTTATGAAGCCTTCGGCGTCGTGTTGGTCGTATGCGCCGGCGTCGTCTTCGAATGTTACGACGCGTTCTTTATACAAAGAATTTTCCGAGCGGCGGCCTTCGACGATCACGTTGCCCTTGTAGAGTTTTAGGCGGACGTCGCCGTTGACGGTCGTTTGAGTTTCATCGATCATCTTTCGAAGGATCTCGAACTCGGGTGCGAACCAGAAACCGTAATAGACCGATTCCGCAAATTTTGTCCCGAGGCTGTCGCGCAGCCGCATAACTTCGCGATCCATCGTGATGGATTCGAGCGCGCGGTGCGCCGTTTGCAGGATCGTAACGCCGGGCGTCTCATAAACGCCACGGGACTTCATCCCGACGAAGCGATTCTCGACGATGTCGATGCGGCCGATACCGCTCTCACCTCCAAGATGATTGAGTTTTGAGAGCATATCGACCGCGCCGTATCTTTCGCCGTCGATCGCGACAGGCTCGCCTTTTTCGAAGGTAAGAATGATCTCGGTCGCGAGATCGGCGGCTTTTTCGGGCGACTTCGTCATTAGGAAGATATCCTCTGGCGGCGCTGCCCAAGGGTCTTCGAGAATGCCGCCTTCGTACGAGACGTGCATCAAGTTGCGGTCCATCGAATACGGCTTTTGCGTGGTCGCAGTAACCGGAATTCCATGCTTTTCACAATACGCGATCAGGTCGGCTCGTCCCTTGAAATCCCAATGGCGCCACGGCGCGACGACCTTTATATCCGGCTGCAGCGCGTAGTACGTTAGCTCGAAACGCACCTGATCGTTGCCCTTGCCTGTCGCACCGTGAGCGACCGCGTCGGCACCTTCACGTCGCGCGATCTCGATCTGACGCTTTGCTATTACGGGACGAGCTAAGCTTGTCCCTAAGAGATATGTGCCTTCGTACAAGGCGTTCGCTTTTACGGCCGTCCAGACGAAATCTTTGACGAATTCCTCACGAAGGTCCTCAACATAGAGCTTTGAGGCACCGGTCGCGAGAGCCTTCGCCTCAAGGCCGTCCAATTCATCGCCCTGGCCGACGTCCGCCGTGTAGCAAACGACCTTGCAGCCGTATGTTTCCTTTATCCAGAGCAGCATCGCAGACGTATCGAGTCCGCCGGAATACGCAAGAACGAGTTTTTTAATATCCGTTTTCATCACTGTAATTCACTTGTAATTTTGCTTTTCACGGGCCAAAAGCCGTCGCATATTTGTCAAAAGAAGTAGAATACCGTAAAACTCAAGTTTTGGTATGAGCG
>DAORTR010000013.1:0-32493 GCA_035432765.1 Pyrinomonadaceae bacterium | reverse complement strand
CGCCTTTTCCGCAGGATAATCCGCCGAATAGCCGTAACCGCCGTAGATCTGGACCATCTCGTCAACTACATAGTCGAGAGCTTCGGAGCACGCAACTTTATTGATCGAAGATTCGACCGCGTACTCCTCGATCGACTGCATCTTCTTCGCGTTGTCGGCGCCGTCACCGATGAGCGCGTCGATCAGCCCGACCGTTCGATACGTGATCGCTTCTGCGACCCAAGTGCGTATCGCCATCTCCGCAAGCTTGTGCTGAATTGCGCCGAACGAGGAAATCTTCTGCTTGAATTGCTCGCGCTCGTTCGAATATCGAACGGCGTCGTGGATCGCGAGTTTCGCGCCGCCGACGACTGACGCACCGAGCTTGAAACGACCTACATTCAGAATGTTGAACGCGATCTTCGCGCCGTCGCCGACGTTGCCGACAAGATTCGAGACCGGAATTTTCGCGTCGGACAAAATGAGCGGCGTCGTCGATGAAGCCTTGATGCCCATCTTGTGTTCCTCGGCTCCGGGACGGCAATTTTCACTTCTCTCGACGACGAACGCCGAGAATTTATCCTTCTCGCCATCGATCTTCGCAAAGACGATATAGACGTCCGCGAAACTGCCGTTCGTGATGAACATCTTCTCGCCGTTGAGCACGTAATGCTCGCCGTCTTCCGTGAGCTTCGCGGTTGTTTTTGCGCCAAGAGCGTCCGAACCCGAACCGCTTTCGGTCAGGCAATACGCAGTTACGACCTCGCCGGAGATGATCTTCGGGATCCACCTTTTCTTGAGTTCTTCGGATGCGAAATAAAGTAGGGGAAGAACGCCGATCGACGTCTGCGCGCCATACGTCGTGCCGAATCCGCCGCCGCGTCCCATCATCTCTGCGATCAACGCTCCCGAAGTCTGGTCGAGCCCAAGCCCACCGTATTCCTCCGGGATCGTCGCACCGAGAATGCCTAGGTCGCCGCCTTTTTTTAAGAGTTCGCGCGCCGTCTCCCATTCGTGTCGCTCGAGAGCTTCGAGATTCGGCCGAACTTCGTTGTCAACGAATTCACGCGTCGTGTCGCCGATCATCCGCTGCTCTTCCGAAAACTCCTCCGGCGTGAACGCCTCGCCCGCAGTCTGCTCTGCGATCAAAAACTCACCGCCCTTCAAATATTCCCTTTCCATTTTTGCGTCCATTTAATTTAAGCTCCTAGGTAGGATAAATACCACAATGATACTGAATGAATGTTCATTCAGTCAAGGCGTAGGCACCGACGGACTGAAGCCCCATATCTTAATTTCCGTGCACTTTCCCTAACAGCACATCGCCGATATCAAAATCCTATGTGCCCTACGTTCCAATGTGGTTCTTAAAAAAATAACCGAGATGGTCACGTACCCCCAATGCCCCGCCACTCTAGGCAGCGATCCTGTGGATCCGGCGGTATTCTTGAGCATTTTTCAGGCGAAGATCATAAAGATCAACCGCCTGCTGCAGCCTAAGCCAGATCTCTGCCTCCATGTCTAGAGCAAGACCTAACCGCTCGGCCAAATCGGGAGTCACCTTTGAACGCTCCCTTAGCAGCTCGCCTACCGTTCTCGGCGAAACTCCGATTCGCTGGGAGAATTCTGTCTGAGACAGACCAAGAGCCGGCAAGGTATCCTCTCTCAAGATCGCACCCGGATGAGTGGGCCGCCGATTTTTTTTGATGTTACTGCTCATACTCAATGATAATCCTCAAGGTCAAGATCGACCGAATTGCCGCCTTCAAAGCCGAAGGTGAGTCGCCAGTTCTTGTTGACCTTCATCGCCCAGCGGCCTGCCCGATCGCCTTTCAGTTCGTGAAGGTCGTAGCCCGGAAAGTTAAGTTGTGCCGGATCGTCAGCCTGATGGATCACGTCCATCTGCCGTATCAGATTAGCAGAAAAGTCGGCGGGAATTTGCTTCGACCTTCCTGTTTCAAATAGTTGTCGCGGACCTTTGTGCCTGAACGAGACTATCATTCGTCCTAATCTATCCGCTCGAATATTCCCGCGGCGCCCATGCCGCCGCCGACGCACATCGTGACCATGCCGTAGCGCGCTTTACGGCGTTTTAGTTCCTGGAGAATCGTGGCGGTGAGTTTGGCTCCTGTACATCCGAGCGGATGTCCGAGGGCGACGGCGCCGCCGTTCACATTGACCTTTTCGGGGTTCATCTCGAGTACCTTCATCACCGAGAGACCTTGTGCCGCGAAGGCTTCGTTAAGTTCGATCACGTCGATCTGATCGAGCGTGAGGCCTGCGAGCTTTAAGGCCTTGGGGATCGCGTAAACCGGCCCGACGCCCATCTCTTCGGGCAGGCAGCCGGCGGTCGCGAACGAAACGAACCGTGCCATCGGCGTAAGGCCAAGTTCCTTCGCCTTGTCGGCGGACATCACGACCGCCGCGGCCGCGCCGTCCGACATCTGCGACGAGTTCCCCGCCGTAACGGTTCCATTCGCGTGAAAGACCGGTTTCAACTTTGCAAAGCCTTCCGCCGACGCATCGAAGCGGACACCTTCATCCTGAGCGAACACGATCTCTTTACGTCGAACGCGTCCCTTTTCGTCGAACTCATCGAAAAGCACATTCAAGGGCACTATCTCGTCCGTGAACTTACCAGCTTGAATGGCTGCGGCGGCCTTTTGGTGCGACGCAAGCGAGAATTCATCAGCCTGTTCGCGCGTTATCTCGTATTTCTTCGCGAGGTTTTCGGCGGTCAAGCCCATATTCAGGTAGTAATCGGGATAGGTGTCCGCAAGGTGCGGATTCGGACGAAAGCTGTTGCCGCCCATCGGGATAGCGGTCATCGATTCCAATCCGCCCGCTACGATAACATCCGCACTGCCCGTTGCGATACGATCGGCCGCGAGAGCAATTGTCTGCAAGCCCGACGAACAATATCGATTCACCGTCATCGCGGACGTCTCGACAGGCAATCCCGCAAGTATCGCGGATGTCCTCGCAACGTTCATCCCTTGCGACGCCTCGGGAAACGCGCAACCCATTATCACGTCGTCGATCAGCGACGCGTCAACGCCGGCACGCGCGACCGCTTCCTTTATCGCCGCCGCACCCATATCATCCGAGCGCGCGTCCTTTAACGTGCCCTTCGGAGCCTTCCCCACAGCCGTACGCACGGCCGATACGATAACTGCTTCTTTCACTTATTTTACCCGCTCACTTTAGTTTTCGAACTTCACCGGGAGCCACGTCCTCAAACGCTGTTTGTATCAACGGAGACGAAATGATCTGGTCGCGAATTTTTTGTTCTTGTTCTTCAGTCGCATCAACACAGAACGGAACGTCTACCACGGTTGCTCTCGATCGAGTTTCCGGATACGAAAAGTTGCAAACTCCATCCGCGAACACAAGCACTACTCCATTCGGTTGAGGTATCGTTTTTCTCAACACAGTCTCATCAAATGTGCGTATTTCTTCCTGTGTTGCCTTCGTGTCAAAGATGAAGACAATATGATGCTTCAGTTCGGAACCGATTGGCCTCATTTCGTTGTACTCGGGGTTTCTATACTCGGCGAGGCCTACGACATCCAGAAGCTTCATCGAGCCGAAGAAGCTCGAAGGCAGCAACAAACAACTCAACAGCAGAGCGCCCGCATACACAGCGTTATTTTTTATACCGGCAACGATCGCTCCAATCAAAAATACCACTGATATAGGAGCTATCAAAAATAGAAGCAATAAACCGTACGTCATTGACGCTATGTATCCAAGTAGCATCCAAGATTCTTCAACTTCCGCTCAACCTCCCGATACCTCAAGCAGCCTCCAGATGTACGATCGTTTCTATTAAGACAGGAGCGTTATCCTTGAGCGGCTTTTTCAGGTGCTCGTAGATCTCGACCACCGCCTGAAAAGCATCTGTCACATTGGGCTCGATCTCATCCCAAGAGTCGGCTTCAGTGTGCAACTCCGGCAAAATCGGACACGTTATAGTCCAACCGCCTTCAGGCTGAGGGTCGAGAACCACAGGCAAGTTGTATGTATTCTTCATACGTCTATTTTAGCATCCTTCGCGCTTCACTTAGCAAGCGTTAGTGTCTAGCCCGCACCGCGAGGTACGGGAGTGCGATTCGCCGGCTTTCGACAAACAAAATACGCAATCAGCAGTCCGAGCAAAACATCGATCGTCCCGCAGAATCCGGGCCACCATACGGGAACGCCCCGATCCTCTATAAAGAACTGCCGGACGAAATCGAACAGGCCGTGCGCCGCAATTCCCGCGGCAACGATCAGGCAGCCTTTTTTGTATCCGATAATAGCAACTGCGGAGAAGACCAAGGCGAACGCGATCTCGATCAATACAACGGACGCGCGACCATCCAAGGCGCCGAACAGAACATACAAAAAACCGATCACTATCAGCACGGTCGGGTAAAACGACCGATCCTTCTCGAAGCCGCTAACTCTGCCAAAAATAATGAGAGCGACGGCCGATACAGCACCAACAAAATATTCCATTCAAAGCTCCCGAATTTCCCTATGCCGAAAGCACGTCGTCAAATGATCGTTTACCATACCGGTCGCCTGCATAAAGGCGTACATTATCGTTGAGCCGACGAAGTTGAATCCGCGTTTCTTCAGGTCTTTTGCGAGCGCGTCTGAGACCTCGCTTTTTGCCGGAACATCGCCCATCTCCTTCCGTTTTCCATCGATCGTTTTGCCGCCGACAAAATTCCACACATACTTGTCGAACGAACCGAACTCCTTCTGCACGGCAATGAACGCCTTTGCGTTCGCGACCGCAGAAAATACCTTTAAGCGGTTACGTATGATGCCGGGATCGAGCAGAAGCTTTTCAAGCTTTGCGTCAGAAAATTTCGCGACCTTTTCCGCCTCGAAATTTGCGAAAGCCCTTCGATAATTTTCGCGTTTTGCGAGTACGGTATCCCAACTCAATCCGGCCTGCGCGCCTTCGAGAATTAGAAACTCGAAAAACAGCCTGTCGTCATGCACAGGCACACCCCACTCCGCATCGTGATACGGAATATTCAACTCGTTCTTTGCCCAACTGCAGCGTTTCATAAAAGATTCAGCGTTCGAGTTTCATTCTCGCCAAGCGGAATGACCGCGTCATAAATGACGTGGTTATTTAGCCTTTCGGGAGCTTCAAGCACCGTCTATCTAGATCGCTGTAACTCGCCCTCACTCAGCTTCCCATAACTCCCGACACGCGAACAACTCAGACTAATTCCGAAGCGGCTTCCCTGTCTTAAGCATCGCGGCGATCCGCTCTTGAGTTTTGCGCATTCCGCAGAGCGACAAGAAGGCTTCGCGTTCGAGATCAAGCAGATACTGCTCCGAAACATGCGCGCGATGATTGATCGAGCCGCCCGCGAGAATGTGCGCGAGTTTGCCGCCGATAACCTTATCATGCTCTGAAATAAAGCCGCCTCGGTTCATCATATGTATCGCGAGTTTCATTGCAGACTCGACCGATTCGCCAAAAACCGTCACATCCTGCCGCTCGACGGGAGCGACAAATCCGCTGGACGCGAGATTCAGCACCTCTTGCTTCGCATCTTGGATCAGACGGTCGCCGTTCATCGAGATCGAATCACACGGTCCCAAAAATCCGAGTTCGCGAGCCTCCTGGCCGGAGGTTGCGACTTTGCCGGTTCCGATCGTTTCGAACGTCTTTTTCAAGAATGTGAGCGGATCGGCATCGGGCGTCTTTGCCCATGCATCGCCGGCGCGCATTGCCATTTCTTTTGTGCCGCCGCCTGCCGGAATGACGCCGACGCCGACCTCGACAAGCCCGATGTAAGTTTCCGCCGACGCACGCACCCGATTGCCGTGCAATGCGATCTCGCAGCCGCCGCCAAGCGTTAGGCCGAACGGCGCCGTTACGACCGGCTTAGCAGAATAACGCATACGCATCACCGCCCTCTGGAGACCGCGGATCATCATCTCGATGTCGTCCCATTCCTCTTCCTGCGCGGCAAGAAGGAGCAGCATCAGGTTCGCGCCGGCAGAGAAATTACCGCCCTGATTGCCTATGACGAGGCCGACGTGATTCTTCTCGGCCTCGTCGATCGCCGCGTTCATCAACGCTATCGTGTCGGCTCCAAGCGAATTCATCTTCGAGTGAAATTCGAGACACGCGACGCCATCGCCTATGTCGATGAGCGATGCTGCGGCATTTGACTTGATAACGCCCGTGCGGTCCTTTACATCCTTTAGAATAAGCACGCCGGGACGTGCCGGAACCTTTTTATAGCCGCCGCTGACAAGGTCGTAAAACTCCGTCTCGCCGTTTTCGCGTCTGTAGAATGATGTCGCACCCGAAGCGAGCATCTTCTCGATGTTTGCCGGAATTGCGACACCCTCGCGTCGCATACGTTCGACGCTGCGCTCGAGTCCGATCGCGTCCCACGTCTCGAAAACGCCGATCTCCCAACCGAAGCCCCATTTGATCGCGTTGTCGATCTCAACGATCGAATCTGCGATCTCAGGAATGCGGTTCGCAGAATAACGCGACATCCGCGAGATAGTTTTCCAAAGAAATTCGCCGACGCGGTCATCGCCCCAAACAAGCGTGTTGATACGCTTCGGGAGATCTTCGATCTGTTTCCCCGCCTCGATCGACGGGAACTTCGACTTTTGCTGCGGCTTGTATTCGAGCGTCGCAAGATCGAGCTCGAGGATCGCGCGTTTCCCTTCCGCATCCTTCGATTTCTTGAAGAAACCGCCGCCCGTCTTGTCTCCCAAGATCTTCGCGGCCAGCATCTTTTCGATCACATCCGGCAGCTTGAAAACATCGCGGTCTTCGTCCTCCGGTATCGCCGGATAGAGATTATTGTTCACGTGCGCGAGCACGTCCAGACCGACAAGGTCCGAGGTGCGGAACGTCGCAGACTTTGCGTGGCCGATCGCCTTGCCCGTCATTTGATCGACCTCTGTCGGCGAAAACCCCATCGCGATCATCTCGTGCACCGTCGCCATCATCCCGAACGTCCCGATCCGATTAGCAATAAAATTCGGTCTGTCTTTCGCCGGCACAACGCCTTTACCCAAACGCTGATCGAGGAATCCCGCGATGCCGCACGAGATCTCGCCGCTCGTCTTTTTTCCCGGAATGAGCTCGACGAGCTTCATATATCGCGGCGGGTTGAAGAAATGAATTCCGACAAAATGCGCCTTGAAATCGTCCGAGAACGGCTCTGCTATCGCGTCGATCGGAATTCCGCTCGTGTTCGACGCGATCACTGCAGTCGACTTACGATACTTATCGACCTCGGCGAAAAGTTTGTGCTTAATGTCAAGATTCTCGACGACCGCTTCGATCACAAGATCGCATTCGCCGAGCTTTGCGAGGTCGTCCGTGAAGTTGCCAAGCGTGATGAGCGATGAGTTCGCAGGCGACATAAAGGGCGCCGGCTTGAGCTTTTTCGCAGCGGCAAAGAGCGAATTCACGATGCGGTTGCGGACGCGTCTGTCATCAAGCGAAAGCCCGCCCTTTTCTTCGTCAGGGCTAAGCTCTTTCGGAGCGATATCCAGCAGCAAGGTCTCAACGCCCGCGTTCGAAAGATGTGCGGCAATTGCGGCACCCATTGTGCCCGCCCCAAGTACAGCGGCCTTTTTCATAAGCATATTTTGATCTTCCCGCAGCCGAACACTGTCTCTAAAAGCTCGGCGTCACAGTAGCCGCATTATACTGAATGAGCGTTCATTCAGCAAGGCAAAGACTTGCGTTTTTCGCCTTCCGTTCTGGGAATTGCCACGGCTTTCAAGCCGTGGGTCAAGTCCAAACATCGAGCTTCGGAGGCGGCTCGCCGCCGACAGATCGCTGTCGCGTGTTTCACACGCTCCGAAACAGATGTGATCGTTGCCTTGCTCGGATTCGGAACGGTCCCCGAAGGGGACAAAGAATATAGCCTAGGGTAAGGCCGACAGGCCCCAACCCTAGGATACGACCCAGACATTATTCCCGACCCCGAAGGGGTCGAACATCGCCGTTGCTTCCTTTCGGGGAGCGGAGAATTCTCCTGACGCTCGCAGCGGCTCGCCGCTGACAGATCGCTGTCGCGTGTTTCACACGCTCCGAAATAGATGTGATCGTTGCCTTGCTACAAACATCTCGCTCCTGCCGGAGCTGAGAGACCTTGCTCCTGCCCTTCCTTCGCGGCCTACATACAAGCACGCAAAGGCCGTGTCAGCAGCCCGCACGTTAGTAAGGGCTCAGTGCCAGACAGAAAGAGCGAAGATTTCACCACAGAGACCACGAAGAGAAGAGAACGAACCCCGTTTCCTGAATTGCCACGGCTTTCAAGCCGCGTGGATCACGTGTCGGACCGCGGACGCCCCCGTCCGCTCTTCCTCTGCGGCTCCGCGACTCTGCGGGACCCGTTCTTAAATGTAAAGAACGTGTCAGTAGCCCGCAGGAGTCGGTAGCCCGCACGTTACTAAGGGATCACCGTTCGCCTCGAACAACATTAAGCCGACGCCTCGGCTCCGTTAGGAGCCAAATGTTTGTAGCACCGTCCACAATAATCGCCACCTCTGCCGCCGACTTCCTCTGTCGCGTGCAAGGCACGCTACGCTGAGTACATCAGCGGACGACAAAAAATTTTCCCCCTTCGCGACCTTTGCCTTCCCGAAGGGCAAATAGCCGCCGACACTGGCCGTTATTCCTTCGCGGCCTTTGCGGGTTTCGCTCTGCGCCCTTTGCGGTTTCGCTTTAACCGCAAAGGCCGCAAAAACTATGGCAAAGCACGCTCAGACATCAACCGACGTCAGTAGCCCGCACGTCAGTAAGGGGCTCAGCGCTCGCCTCGAACCCCAGACGCCACGTCCGTTCCGGCTCCGTTAGGAGCCAAATGTTTGTAGCACCGTCCATCATCGCCACCTCGGAGGCGGCTCTGCCGCCGACTTCTGTCGCGTGCAAAGCACGCTTCCGTTGGAAATTAACTCGTCGTTCTACACATTCCGCTCCGCTCCATGTGTAGCTATATTCTTGCCGCGTGTGAAAGCCGTGGCAACTAAAGCGGTCGGGCGACGGTTTTTGCGGTACAAAAAAGAAGCTGGCCGGCGATGAAGATCCGGACAGCTTCGTAAAATAGACAGGAGGAGGTTGTATGAAAAATCTATCGGATCTGCGTCTCGTAGGATGTTTTGATCCGGATCTGTTGATTTTCGTTCAGCTTAATTTGCTTGCCCCGTTCGATCACCACGGCGCCAACTCCGAAGGCTGCGCCGACTGCTGCTCCGACGCCGGCACCGACCGGCCCGCCGATGATCGCACCCGTAACGAGTCCCGCACCGGTCGAGGCACCGATCTTGATCCCATCGCTCTTGAGCGATGATTTGCCGATCGCGGTTCCTTCGTTATCAACGGTCTTGATGTTGTCGCCCTTGATCGGCATCACTTCGACGAGTGTCGCGGCGAAATTCGACCAACGCTGGCCGCTGATCACGATGCGGTCGAATGAGAGCGTCATTTGCGAGCGACGCTTGATGCGGCCCGGCTTGATGATCTTGCTGATACGGCCTTCGACGACGGCGCCAGCGATCTCCGAAGGAGACACGATCTTTGCGAGAAACTTATCGCCTTCGCGGTTCATCTCGGTGGATAAAGGCTGCTGGAGTTCGAGAAGAAGCTCGGTATCGCGCGGAATGATGATGACCGCGTTCGGGTCACCCGAATAATGTGCGACTACCGGCGCCTCGGTCGTTTGGGCGACGGCGGTCTCGGTGTTCGATGTCGGGGCCGGCGTGGCCGTTGTTGTTTGCGGAGCCTCAGTCGGGTTTGTCGCAGCGGTAACTCCGCGGCGGTGAATCTCAGACGGAAGCGTCGATTCGAACGAACGTTTTTCAAAACCCGTGGAATAGCCGCTCTCAAATCCCTGTTGGTAGCCGTCGCGGTAATCCTCTACCGGTCCGTATTCTTTGTTGAACGCTCTGTCGGCCTTTGTGAACTCACCGTGCCGCTTGAGATCGCGCGTCTGGTTGTCGATCGTATCGCGATAACCCGCCATATAACCGTCGGAATATCCCGTGCGATAGCCTCTTTGGAGAGCGATATTCAGGTTTCCGGACTGCTGGGCAACGGCAAGACCAGCACTTGTGAGAATTGCGCACAATCCGAGAATTACTATGCGAATGTTTAATTTCATATTTGCTCCTAACGTTGCCTGAAACGGCAGAAATGCAGACTTCTCATTAGTTTATACAGCAAATCATCATCCATTACAAGAACTTTTTATCCATTTGCTTAACTTTTTTTATGTAACTGATTAAGGCATTGAAAGGCCGCCCAATATTGGACGGCCGGATCGGGCGACTTAAATATTGCAGGGCTGCTCCTAAAAACTCTTTCGGAAGAGGTACGACATCCTGATGAAGACCGTGCGGCCGTTCCGCTCGAATCCGGGCTGCTGAATGTCAGTGAACCGATTGTACCCGTGGTAGTTGAAATCATCGTTATAGCCGATGTAAAATGCCGTTCCGGGATTCGGAGCCCAGCCGAATAGGACCTGCCCCTTTGTATTTCTATCGAGCGAATCGTAGTCGAGCCTTGTTCGGAGGAATGTGAAACGCGTGAATTGATACGTTGAATGGAGCGTAAAAAGGTTCGATTCGAACGAAAACTCGTCGGTATCATTGCGACGCAAACGGCTGTTCGAGTAATCGAGCGAGAAGCGCAGGGCATTGATCGGTCGGTAATTCACTCCAACGTCGATACTTCGCGAGGATCCGCGGCCCGGATCCAGGGCGGGATACGGTCCGGCCATGCCGCTTTGTATCCAGGCGATATATGCGGGACTAACACGGCCGTATCTGTTCCCTGCACCGAAGTCGTAATCGAACTGGTTCCAGCTGAATCGCGCCGAGCTAAATACTGACAGTCTCGAATTGATCTGCTTATCCACGCTGAAGCTGATCGCGGGCTGAAGAGCGTGCCGTTCCGGAGCTCCAAAGAATGCGCCCGCGATCGTACCTGGCAAGTTGCGTTTCGGGCCGAACTCTTCTTCGTATAGATGTTCGTAACCGAGGCCAACTTCGGCGCTAAGCGACAGATTGCCTTGAAGCTGAGTATCGACGCTGGTTTCGAGATTCGCCTCCTGCACTCGCCCGGACCAATCGTACGTGTAGTTGGCGCTTTGCCGCCAATTCAGTCGGATAAGCGTCGCCTCGCTTCTCGATTTCGTGCTCCAACGATTCGCGGCGAAGAAATTGTTCGTGTCGGTTCGGTTCGTAAATCCTGCATCCGAGCGATAGAACGGCGATTTTCCGCTCAGCCCGATCGTCCAACCGGTCGTATCCTTTGTATGGTCGAGATTGACATTATAAGCGAGGCCGTTGCCGGTTCGATAATCGGCTCGATCGATCTCGGGCGAATAGAACCTCTTGCGAGAATGGCTCCCGAGGACCTGGTAGGAAAAGATCGTTGCGCTGTCCAGTTTGTAGCGGCCGTCGAAGCCGCCGACGTAGTTTCGATTCTTCGGGAAGGTCCGCGCAGTCGCGAAAAAGCCGACGTAATTGCTCGCGCCGAAATCGCGTTTGAGCCTGAGCACGCCGAACAAGGCGTTCTTATCGAGAAATTGATCGATCGGGCAAACCACCGTCGGGTCTGCCTGCTGACGGATCAGGCATTCGCGATTACCCGTTCGCTCGTCTTCGGAATAGTTGCCAGGAGCGTTGTCGGATGCCGCCAAAATGCCAAAAGTGATCTTACCGGTCTTTCCCGTAAGCTTTGCGGCAAAATCCGGATCGACAATCGTCCGCGAATAAAATGGAGAAAGCGCGGAGTCAAATATCTCTTTTCCTTCGAGGAAGAATGGCCGTTTCTCTTCGAAAAAGATCGGAAAGCGTCGGTTTGCCGAAACGACCGGAGCGTCCGCTTCGATCTCAGCATAATCGGGGTTGATCGCCGCATCGAACGTGATATTCGGCGTAAGCGTGAACTTTAGATTTACGCCGATGTCGGGCTTTATCGGCTTGTTGACGATCCGGCCGTTAGCAAAGAACCTGTCGGCGACACGTTCGCTCGTCTGGCTCAGCGTAACGCTCGGAACGACCTCGAGTGTCCGCTCGTACTTGATGTTGTCGAGGCCCGAGATGCGTCCGTGCTTGATGAGCGTGCCCGAAACATTCCGGTCATTCGGCAGCCATTGATCCAACTCGTCATTGAAGCGATTAATGTTCCTCGCAACGTTGAATCCCCAGATCCGCTTTTTTGCAGACGCGTATCGAAGTGACTTGAACGGTATCTTTGCTTCGACGGCCCAACCCCAATCGTGGATCGCGCCTTTAGATTCCATTACGATATCAACCGAGAAATCGACGCCCATCGAGCCTTCGGTAACGATGCCGTCCTGCTGAATGCCGAACGGATTAAAGCCGAGCAGATAAGCTCGGCGCTGATCGTTGTATGTATCGAGCCACATCCGGACATTGTCTTCGCCGAAAACTTCATCTCGCTTAGCAACCGTCGCCTGGATCTTGTCGCGGTCATCCCAGCATTTGAAGGCAACGTAGAGATAGTGCTCATCGTACGCTATGTAAACTTCGGTCGGCTTCGAGGGCGCAATATTGTTGCCGGGTTGGACTTGATAGAAATCCTTGAATATGGCGGCAGACTTCCAAGCTTCATCATCGAGATTCCCGTCGATGGTCGGCGGAACGCTTATCTCCGGGATCGAGACATCGCGCATCTTTTCGGGCGGCAGGATCGGCATCCCCGACGATCCGCGCACCGTTGTCGGCTCGGGAGTTGGGCTGGATTGAGCCGCCATCGAAATGGCTGCCGCAAATACACAAATAGCTGCAAATAAAAAATGCTTCATTTAAAAAAATGGAGTACTCACGGGCGGGAACTCGCGACAACTATCAATTAAAACGCAATTCAAGCGACAATGTTTCAAAAAGGAAAAGGCGAACGCCCCCAAATGCGTCCGCCTAATACCCAAACTCTCATATTACCTTATTTCATACTCAGAAGAGTATCGGAAGAGCGAACCATGATGTTTCCGTTCGTTTGCACAATGTAATTCGGCCCGCCGTTGCCGATCTTGTAGGCGAACGCGTCTTCGTCCGAGCCGACACGAGTTGCCGTCAACCCATCGAACTGAATCGGTTCCTCGGCTGCACTGAATTGGCCGGAAAAATTCGAGCCAACGGTAACAACAATGTCCCCAATATCGGACAGCGCAGTCAGTTGGCCGAAATCACCTTCGAGATCGACGGTTCCCGAATCTGTGCGGGCATTCACATCGCCGCGAAATCCGAGCACGCGGATCCGCCCGGTCGATGAAGCGACGAGCAGGCTGCCATCTGAATCGTGAAGCGTGATCGAGTTATCTTCGCCTTTTAGCTCAAGCTTTCCCGAAACGCCATCGATCCTGATCTCGCCGTCGGTCGTAACTTTGAGGTTGCTCTTTCGCGGAACAAAGACATCGATCCGGACGCGCCAAGTTTCTCGATCGTCGCCGTTTACATTGATCTGAACGGAACGCGAGTCGGCCTTGTCGGTCACCTCGACGGAGGAATCTTCTCTCGCCGACCTGATCTCCGTAACGGTATAGCGAACGGCAGATTCATCGGTTCCTATGATACGCACGGAACAACCGGGAGCCTCGACAGTAACCTTCGGAGTGCCACTAACCGGAAAACTCTTCGAATGTCGCGTTATCGCGGGGGCAGCGCCAAAAATGCGTTCGTTGCCGAACCCATTTGAGAAGATCCGAATGTTGGACGAAACCCGCATCGCGCGTCTCGCCTCGTTCGCCGCTGCTTTCCCGATATCGGCCGCCTTGATCTGTTCGCGCGCCGCATCAAGAGCCTCTCTGACCGATCGATCGATAACCGGGCCGTTCACGGCCATCGCTCGTTCGGCCTCATTCTGGGCCGTCTTCAAAGCCTCTTTCACAGCCTTCGCTGACTGGCGGTTCGCCTCGGCTGCCACTCTTGCAACCTCGGCCGACATCACCCGCGCGTTAATTCTGCGAGGCTGAGGAACATTGCCTTCGTCGTCGTCATCGCTGCCGTTCGCGGACAAGAGATCGGTTACGGCGGCAGGTGAACGGCCGTCGTTCGGATGGCTGATGAAAAGCGGGCCGTTCACGCTCTCGATCTTTACGCTTGCCGTTCCGCCTCCCAAACGCGAATAGAGGCTGTGCCCGACAAAGTTCGCTTTACGCACAGCCAATCCAAAATCGGTCGTAATTCCGCCGTTCAAGGTCTCGCCCTTGAGCGTAACGTCCGAGTCCGTCGGGATATTGATCTTCACCGGGCCGTTCACGCTCGAAAGCTCGACCTGCGTTTGAGGACCCAATTGGGCGTAGTCGGCCGCGATCGACCCGTTGACCGTCGAAGCAGTTGCGCGGCCTTTTAAGCGACTGATGGATACACTTCCGTTGACGCACGAGGCTTTCACCGAGTTCGCGAAGTTTACGATCGTAACGTCCCCATTGACGCTCTCGATCTCGTCCAATACGGCTCGTATCGGAAGCTTCATCTTGATAACGACCTGGACCTGCCGTTTCGAATTCGAATCCATGGGCCTCGGCCAATCCTGATGCTCTGTCCTCAATCTGAAGTGATCCTTATCGGAATCGACAAGCACCTTGACCGTATCGAGTATTTCCTTGCTCGGACCGGTCTTCTCGATCACAAGCGCGGCTTCCTCTTTGTCCCAGCCTTCGAGCTCGATCCGACCGTTGATGTTCGAGATAGAAACGCGGCCTTCAGCGCTCAGGGGATAGCTATTATCGACGCGCTCCGTAATGTCGCCGCCCTGCGGGACCGTGACCGAAACAGGCGAGACCGGCATCGGCGCCTTGGTTGCGGTTTCAGGCTGCGATGCAAAGATCAGTCCGGAAAATAATATCGTGTATATCCAAGTCATAGTTCACCTATCCACGTCGCTCAAAAATTCCTCGTTCTGCATTCAATACACCGCGGGCCGCGAAGTTGTGACAAGTTCGAAAAAAAATGATCAAACCGCTTCACGCCGATATTTTTTTATTGATTTTAGCCGCTTTTTCCGATATTCTTTTCAAGACGAGTGAGTACTCTCGCTTCGCCATAAGACCCTACGGAATCCCCACCATTCTTTAGTCGATTCCACTTCATACGTATTTTTTCGGCACCTTTTCCTCCTCAAATGGAACAACAGGACAGGCTCATAAATATATACTTGGCTAGTCTAATTCCTTTGGCGGCTTTCGCTGTAGGATGGGCTATCCAAAATGACCCGCTGCTGCATTTTGACGGCGGATTTGCTGCCTTGGGTTTGCTGACGATCTTCTCTGCCTGCTGGCTGAGGATCCAATTGCCGCGGACGAATGTCCATTTGACCATCTCTGACGCATTGATCATCCTCTCGATGCTTCTTTACGGCGGCAGTATAACGATACTACTCGCACTAGTCGAAGTTGCCGCCGGATCACTTAACCTTCGATTGAGAGGCACCGAGGTCCGTTTGAAAACGATCGCGATCAATATATCAGCCGCTCCTATCGGCGTTTTCGCCGCCTACCATGCGGCTGTCCGTCTATTCGGCCCGCTTGACCAAGTCGTCGCGCGCAATGACTATACGAGCCTAATTTGGCTCCTGTTGACCGTCTCGCTGACACTTTTTGCGGTCAATTCGGCGACCGTTGCGATCTTCGCAGCAATTAAGACGAAAAAGAGCGTTTGGTATCACTGGAAGGCGAATGTTGTGGACGCAGCATTTATGTATGTCCTCGGCGGACTGATGGCGGGAGTCTTTCTCAAAGCGGTTACGGAGCTGAACCTATATATTGTTGCCGCGATCGTCGGCTTCTTCGGAGTGATCTTCCTGACCTTCCGTCATTTTGTTTCTGACGCACGCAGGTCCAGTGAGATCGCACATCGCGAACAGCGAGAGCGGTATGAGGAGGCCGAAAAACACGTCGCCGAACTCGAACACTACGTCGCTGAGCTCGAAAAGACGGCGGACGCACTCCATGCAAGCCATGAGAAATTTCGCCACGCCGCCTTTCACGACGCATTGACAGGCCTTCCGAATAGGAACTTCTTCATTGACCGCCTAAAAGAGCTCCTCGCGACGAGCGCCGAAACGGGCGAATTCAAATTCGCGATCCTTCTGCTCGATCTTTATCGATTCAAGACGATCAACGAAAGCCTCGGTCATTCCCTCGGCGACCGTCTCATCAAGAATGTTGGCTCCCGTTTAGCCGAAATGGTGCGGGAATCCGACATGGCAGCGAGGTTCTCTGGCGATAAATTCGGCATCATCCTGACCGATCTTCTTGAAAGGGACGAGGCTGCCGCCTTCGCCGAACGCCTTTCCACGAGGATATCCGAGCCTTATACCCTTGATGAACGCCAGGTGTTTACTGACGTCAGGGTCGGCATTGCCTTCGGAAACTCGAAATACGCCGAGGCCGAGGATCTTTTGCGGGACGCCGACATCGCGATGTATTACGCCAAGGATTCGAACGCAAAGCACGTGATCTTCGATCAGAAGATGCATGTGCGGGCAGTTACGCGACTTCAGCTTGAGACTGATCTCAGGTTCGCTATCGAGCGGCACGAGTTCGAACTTCACTACCAACCGATCGTTGCCCTTGAGACGGCAAGGCTCGTCGGATTCGAGGCACTCGTCCGATGGAATCATCCCCAACGCGGCCTCGTCCCGCCGAACGAATTCATCCCGATCTCCGAGAGCACCGGTTTGATCGTTCCGATGACGGTGCAGATCCTTGAATCCGCCTGTAAGCAGGTGAAAGAGTGGCAACTTCGATATCCAGCCGAGGTTCCGCTTTCCATCGCTGTAAATCTATCGGGCAAGCATTTTGCCGATCCGCAGCTCGTTGCACAGATAAAGAACGTCCTCGCGATCTCCGGGCTCGACCCTTTGAGCCTCAAATTGGAACTCACAGAGAGCGCCATTATGGAGAATGCTGAGCGAGCGATCCAAATGCTCTCGCAGATAAAGGAGATCGGCGTTCAACTGAGCATCGATGACTTCGGCACCGGATACTCCAGTCTCAGCTACCTGCATCGATTCCCGATCGACCTCCTCAAGGTTGACCGCTCGTTCGTGAGCGCGATGGAAGAGAATTCTGAAAACGGCGAGATCGTACGCACGGTGATCGCACTTGCAAAGGCGCTTCGGCTGAACGTCGTCGCTGAGGGAATTGAAAGCATACACCAGTTCCACCAACTGCGTATCCTTAAGTGCGAATACGGCCAAGGCTACCTATTCTCGAAACCGCAAAAGGTCGCAGATATCGAAAATCTTTTGGCCGACGAAGGGCATTGGCAGCATTTTCTGCCGCAGGCTCCACGTCCCGTTCCCGTAGCCGCGAATATTTCGCCCCTACGTTTGGCGAACTAGCCGGTCTTCTGCAAGATTCAAGCGAAATAGCCCCGTCATTTATGGCGGGGTCTTGATTTGCAATACTCGCAACCAACCCGTTCAACGGCCTTAAATTCTTCGGATTCAGCCGTTTGCACGAAAACGGATGTTAAAACACGCTCGTTCACCGTTGCATGCTTTAGCTGCGCCATTTGTAACGCGGCTAAATCGCCATTCCGTCTTTTCAGACTCCGGCTTTTCTTTTTGTTGTTATATTTTAGCTTTGTCTCGACGCTATCGTCGGGCTTTTAGAAGTTGGTCGAACGAACCCGGTGCCGCGTTTTGCTGCAACAGAGCCTCTGCGAGTTGGAAGAGCGGTTCGGGGATCGCCTCGGGTACTGTCAGTTCTTCTTCGAGATCCATTGGATATCGCATATAGAACGCAAGTTCCGCAGCGCAGAACTCGCAGGTCACCAGATGTTCCCGCACGTGGGCTCCGCTTTCGATCTCCATATCACCCAATTGGTATGCCAAAAGGTCTGCGGAGGTGGGACATTTTTCGTTCTTGGCAAAATTGGCCATCGCGATCTGCAAATTTATTGGTTGTCTAACATTGATCGGGCGTTTTCCGACTCCGCGGCCCGTTTGAAGCGAACCGCCGAAAAACTGCCCTATGTTAAAAATAAATCCGTAATGCACCCAAGTTCCCAAAAAGCGGTCGTCAAAACGCAATTAAATTAAAGGAAAAAGACTATTTTGCTTCCCGCGCGCATACGTCAGCCAACAACCAACTTTCTCGGGTTCAAAGAATGTACAAGAATGCAAAAACTTGTTGCCCATTTTCGGCCAAACTGATATTATCTTAAATGTAGGTAGTGAGACAGGTAATCATCTCACCACTGCCTTTAGGATCGACCCATCGCAGCTCGGATGTTGATCCCGCCAAATCTTTCTACCAAAGCTACCAACTAGGCCCAAACGTCTGCGTTTTTGGAGGTTGTCGTGTTGTAACCAACATGGCTTAAGAGATGCTTTTTCTCTGCTTTAGGAATGACGGCTACAACGGCCATTGAATTTAGGACGAAGAGAACATTTTAAGGGTAATTAAGGGTTATGAGCGATCTCAAGACGAAGGAAAGACTCCCGCGGTCGATTCAGAACAAGCAGATCAAGGTCGGAAAATGGACCGAAAGCTTGAAGAATTCTGATGTGAATCAGATCTGGACCGAACTTCACCGCATAGTCTCATCGCATCCGCTTGTCAGAGCATCAAAAAGGGCCGGCTTCCTCGTCGAAGAAGGTAAATACAATGCATACACCGATCTTACGCAAGAGCTTTTCGTTGCTCTTCTAAGCAAAGAGCGCTTCCAGCACTATCTCGATACGGGAATGACGGACGCCGAGATCGAGGCCGAGATCAGCCAGATCGAGCTGACGAATATGCTCACGGCCGAGCTTCGGAAACGTTATCCGGAATCCTATAGACTTGCACGGCGTATCTCTACGCTCGTTCAATCAAGCTCGACCTTCAAGCGATTCGATAACGTCGGAAATCCTGAAGCTCATCGCCGCCTCGCGGATAGACTGTACGGGCTTGCGGATTGGAAAGTTGAAAAATCACGCCGCGACGTCCAGGAAATGGACGAACGCGTAAAAGCCGTCTCATTCAAAGCACGCGATACGCGTATGGTCGGCTGCACCGGCGATGCGCAGATCGTGATAAGCAATGTCGAGCTCGAAAAGCTCATCATCAGAGTTTTTAAGGCCGTTGACTCGCCCGTTGACGTCCGCAGCCTTCGGTCTTTTGTGATGTCGCGGCTGCCGATAATGGACATTCATCTCGTTCCCGTCGGCGGACCGGCCGACGACGACGATGACCGGATGCAGTTTGAGTTCACGGATCATCGCGGCACGCCCGAGGATGATCTCCTAAAAAGCGAGGGCGAACGCGAAGCTATCGGTTTCGTCGATGATTTCCTTTCGACGCTGAGCAAATCCGTCCGCGGTAAAGAAAAGCAGTACGACCGAATGATAAACGTGCTCTGGCATTGTTATCTCATCGGCGAAAGCGGAACTCAGTTGGAGGTCGCCGAGATGCTCGGTGTGTCGGATTCGCTGGTCTCAGATTATCGAAAGCGGATCGAATCCAATCTTCAGCAACTAAGCTTCGGGAATGTCAACGAGGCTCGCCAGTTCGAAAAGGCCCTCAAACAGCGAGTTCGGTCGATGGTTACGGTCGAACGCGAAGAGGTCGCCGCCTAATAAAAGTCAACATAGACGTGGAAATGGCCCGACAATCCGCCTTTATTTAGGATTGTTTCGGGTCATTTTCTATTGTCGCTGTGCAGGCTTTTACAAAAAAAGAATATTCGTCACTCTCGGGCAACGCCCCTGCGTCTGGGCGGCCGCGTGATATCGAGCCGCTAACTTCGGCCGAACCGACGAGGAAATTCGCCGAACCGGACACTTTCTCGCTCGAGTCGGTGCACCCGCCGACGGCAAATACTTCCCTTTCGGACCATAGTTCAGATCGGCCTGACTGCGCGGCCGACAGACCTAGGCCCTCGAGAGTGAAGGGCCAAAAGCCGACGCGGAAAGAACTCGACGAGGAATCGCTTGCCAGCGACAACTGGCTTGCCCGCAACGGTCACGGTTTGACGTTCATCGGCCTTTACCTTTTTTCGGTCCTCGTACTGTTCCGACCGTATGAGCTTTTGCCGAGCCTTGGGTTCCTGTCAGCGACAGCGTTCTATTTCGCGCTCGCGACGCTGCTCATCTACCTGCCATCGCAACTTGCAGCAGAAGGCAACGCCACGATCTTCACGACCGAGATCAAAGCCATTTTGGCGCTGGCCGCTCTTGCGTTCTTTTCGATCCCGTTGGCAAAAGATTCGAAGTTGGCGTGGGACACTTTCAACGACCCGTTCATCAAGGCCGTGCTGATCTTCATCGTTTTGGTGAATGTCGTGCGGACGCGCAAACGTTTGATGGCCCTTTTGTGGCTAAGCATCGGCATCGGCATCTATCTCGGATTCACAGCATTGCGGCTCTATACCGAAGGCAAGTTCGCGATCGAAGATTATCGCGTGGCGGTCGATGTCGGCGGGCTCTTCGGCAATCCGAACGATATGGCGCTTCATTTCGTGATGATGACGCCGATCGTCCTTTGCCTCGCACTCGGAACGAGATCGAAGCCGATGCGGATACTTTATTTTGCCATCACCGTGCTATTCATCTCGGCGAATATGGTGACGTTCTCAAGAGGTGGCTTTCTCGGCTTTTTTGCCAGTTCTCTCGTTCTCGTTTGGAAGCTCGGCCGCAAGCACCGAGCAAAGGTCTCGCTCGCGGCGTTCGTTATCGGCGGCATTCTGATGGTCGCTGCGCCGGGAAACTACGGTATCCGAATGCTGTCGATCTTTATTCCCGGCCTCGACCCGGTCGGTTCGAGCGATCAGCGGCGTGAACTCCTCGACCGTTCGTTGCTCGTAACCGCAAGAAACCCGTGGGGCATCGGTATCGGCAATTTCCCGATCGTCGGGATCCACGACCACCAAACGCACAACGCCTATACTCAAGTTTCGAGTGAACTCGGCATTCTCGGCCTGATCGCTTACTTGGTCTTTATTATCAGTCCGCTACGAAAGCTCTCAGCAATAGAGCGGACGCTTTTCTCGCAAGATCGTCTCGATTGGTTCTATTATCTCTCGATCGGCTTGCAGGCGAGCATCGTCGGATATATGGTCTCGAGCTTTTTCGCGTCGGTCGCATACAACTGGTTCATCTATTACGGGATCGCGTACGCGGTGGCCTTCCGCCGCATTTACAGCACCGGGACAGCACCCGAACCGGCGAAACAACCGGTCGGCGATCCCGCTCTTGCGGCGGCGTAAATAGGCCATGGCACATAACCTCATTCAAGGAGTATTCTGGAGCTCGCTCGCCGTGCTCTTCTACGTCTATGCGGGCTATCCGCTCCTTGTTCTTGCGCTTGCATATTTGCGTCCGAAAAAAGTAAAAAAAGCGTCGATAATGCCGACCGTTACCGTTCTGATAACGGCATTCAACGAAGAGAGTTCGATCGCCGCAAAGATCGAGAATACGCTGAAACTCGACTATCCGGCTGCGAAGATCGAGATACTTGTCGCAAGCGACGGATCGACCGATCGAACAGACGAGATCGTGAAGAGTTTTGCGTCAAAGGGCGTCAAACTCTTTCGCCAGGAAGGCCGCGCCGGCAAAACCGTTACGCAGAATAATGCCGTCGCGGAAGCCGCCGGCGAGATCGTCCTCTTTTCTGACGCGACGACATATTACCCGACGGACGTGCTCCAAAAGCTGCTCCCGGGGTTCGCGGATGAAACGGTCGGCTGCGTCGCAGGAAGGCTCATATACACAGACCCGACCGAGACTAACGTCGGAACCGGAGCGCGAAGTTATTGGAATTACGAAACTCTTCTGAAGAATGCCGAATCGGGGGCCTGTTCTTTGATCGGCGCTTCAGGCTGTCTGTATGCGGTTCGAAAAACCGCATACGAGCCGATGTACGCTGCGGCGTGTTCGGATTTTCTGATCTGCACGCTGCTCTATCGGAAAGGCTTGCGGTCGGTTTTTGAGCCTCAGGCGACTTGCTACGAAACAACAAATGAGCAGGCTAGCGACGAAATGCGAATGCGCGTCCGCGTCATTTCGCAGACATTCACGGACCTTTGGCAAAATCGCGATATGTTGAATCCGCTCCGAAGCGGTTTCTATGCCATCGAACTTATTTCGCACAAACTCCTGCGATACTGCGTGCCACTGCTGCTCCTGACAGCGTTCGTCAGCAACGGCGTCTTGGCAATTTCGTCCCAGTTATTCACTGTTATCTTTGCCTTTCAAACGGCATTCTACCTTGCGGCATTCTTCGGCTGGCTTCTGGAATTGACCGGCAAACGCACAACGCTTTTTGTGTTGCCGCTCTATTTTGTGCTCACAAATATTGCGTCCGTGATCGCATTTTTCCAATTCCTTCGCGGCGAACAATACGCGGCTTGGGAGCCGATCCGGGAGGCGAGATGAAGATGCTGTCGACCGAGACATTTTCAATAAAACGCGGCAAGAACGCGCGGCCGTCACCTCGCGTCAGCGTTGTGATGCCGGCGTACAACGCCGCCCGATTCATCTCGTCTGCGATCGAGTCGGTAAGGGTTCAGACATTTCGCGACCTCGAACTTATCGTTGTGAATGACGGTTCGCCCGACAGCGACGAACTCGAAGTTGCACTCGCTCCGTTCCTCGATGACCTCGTTTACGTCGATCAACCAAAGCTTGGTGCCGGCCCGGCACGCAACCGTGCGATCGATCTTGCCCGCGGCGAATTGATCGCCTTCCTCGATGCTGATGACGAATGGATGCCCGATCTTCTTGCCGAGCAGATAAAGATGATCGATGCGGGCTGGGACATGGCATACGCGGACGCCGAGCTTTTTGGCGACGCCGCCCCAAGCGATCACACGTTCATGGAAACGGCTCCGTCGGCGGGCGAAGTTACCGTCGCATCGCTGCTTGATTTCAGCTGCAACGTGATAACTTCAGGCACGATCGCTCGAAAGAGCGTGATCCTCGCGGTCGGGCAATTCGAAACAGTGGACACTCGTGCGCAGGATTTTCATCTATGGATCCGGATAGCAAAGGCCGGATATCGGATCGGATACACAGACAAGGTTCTGCTCAGGTATCGCGTCCACACTGAGAATCTATCCGGTGATTCGATCTCGCGGGTCGAACGCGAAATAGCTGTATTCAAACGAGTTCGGGCGACGATCGATCTCTCTTCCCACGAGCTTTTGATACTCGATCGACAACTTCGCAGCCTCGATATCGATCTCGAGATCGAAAAAGGAAAGTCGCATTTGGTGAATAAGGATTTCGCGGCGGCTCGAAGCTCGTTCTCGCGTGCAAAGGCAGCAAGGCCTTCGATGAAACTGAAGGCCGTCTGTCTTGCAGCACGAATTGCTCCGCAAATGCTGCTCCGCATCTATGTCCGCAAACACTCTGATCATCTCGGCCTTATTCGCACTGAAGCTGCCGCCTCTAGTTGGACCGCATTTTCTGTAATTTCGGCCCTATTAAGACTATTTTCAGATTGATTTTGCGGTAAATTTTGCCGCCCGGCTGCCGGCACTTTCGCCGGGAGTGCGATCTTCGACGCTTTAGGATGCCGATAAAGCCGTTACAAACAGCAGAAACGCCGACGAAAAAAGTTCCGCGCACGAGTTCATTGCGCGAGCAAAGCTTTTGGCTGCTCACCGCTAAGTTGGTCGGTTTCGCGTTCAGTTTTTGCGTACCGCTCGTTGTTGTCCGCTACCTGTCTCAGGACGAGGTCGGTCACTATCGCGCCGCGTTTCTTGTGATCGCGAACGCCATCATCGTGCTGCCGCTCGGCGTATCGATGAGCGCGTACTATTTTCTCGCACGCGAGAGCGAGGAGCGTCGGTCGAGTTGCGTCCTGAATATACTCGCTTTCAACTTCGTGATCGGCGGAATTGCCGCTTTGTTCTTTTTCCTCTATCCGCAGTCGATCGGTTCGATCTTCCAGAGCGACGAGATAACGAGGCTCGCGCCGGTCATCGGCGCGGTCATCTGGATATGGATCTTCTCGTCCTTTCTCGAAACCGTCGCGATCGCGAATCAGGAAACTCGTGTCGCAACCGTTTTCATAATCACGGCGCAATTCACTAAGGCTCTGTTTATGTGTACGGCGGCATTTGCATTCGCGACCGTCGAGGCGTTTCTCTATGCGGCGATCATTCAGGGAGCGATCCAGACGCTGCTGCTTGCGTGGTACTTGACGTCGAGATTCCCGGGCTTTTGGCGAAAGTTCGACTTCACATTCCTAAAAGAACAGCTCGTGTACGCGGTTCCATTCGGGATCGCCGGAACGCTTTGGCTGGCTCAGACCGAGATCCACAGTTGGTTCGCAGGCCACAGATTCTCGCCGGCGGATTTTGCCGTTTATGCGTATGGGTGCTTTGAAATACCGCTCATCGCTATGCTCGCAGAATCAGTTACGGCGGTTCTCATCCCGAGGATGAACGTACTGCACGGCGACAACGATCGCGACGAAATGATCCGGCTTAAAGCGCGCGCTATGCAGAAACTCTCGTTCGTATATTTTCCGGCGTATGTATTTCTGCTCATAACCGCGAATACTTTTATTACGACGTTGTTCACGCAAAAGTATGCTGCAAGCGCAGGCGTTTTCGTGGTGAATATCACGCTGCTGCCGTTCAGCATTCTGATCACAGACCCGATCGTGCGGTCCTACAAAGAGCTCGGCAGAGTCTTTCTTCTGACGCGGCTTTTCATCGTCGCGGCACTCGTCTCGTGTTTGTATTTTATGCTCGATGAGATATCGATGACCGGAATGATCGGCCTCGCAGTCGGCGCGGTCGTCATCGACAAACTCATCGCAGAGGCAATGGTGATCCGAAAGCTTCATCTCGGCGTCAAAGATCTGCATTTGCTCGTAAATGTTGCCAAGACGGCTTTTGCCAGCATCGCGGCCGGCGTCGCGACGTATCTTGTTTATGTAAATTTCCACTCGAACCTTTTCGCGGCTGCCGAAACGTTCCTTTCTAGTTCGATCGGGATCGCGAAAGCAAGCGTCGTGCATTTTGCGAGCGGTACATTCGTGCTCGCAGTCTGTGCCCTGGTTTTCGCACCGATATATCTTGCGGCGGCGAACCTGCTCGGGTTGATCGAAGACGAAGAAAAGAACACGGTTCGACGAATTGCAGGCAAGATCCTGCCGCTCAATGACCGCGTCGGAGATGAAGCACGCACATCGGCCTTGTAAAGTTATGGACGATCCGGGAATGCTCGAAAAAATAAGATACAACCTACCGTGGCTCATTCGCTATCCGTTCGATGCTGCCCGCGCGTTCCTTGAATCGACCGCATTCGAGAAGAAACACCTTATCATCACGGTCGCGAATCATTTCGAACCGGGTTGGTCGCCGAACGGCATTCTCGACCACGACACGCAGATAAAAAGATTGCGTGAGTACACGGCGGACGCGCGTAAGACGGCCGATCTTGTCCGCGACAGCGACGGCACGGGATTTCGCCACACGAACTTCTATCCCGCAGAGCAATACGACCGCGATCTGCTCGACATTCTCGCTGAAATGCAGGCGGACGGCCTCGGCGAGGTCGAAGTCCATCTTCATCACGGGGTCGAAAAGCCGGACACGTCCGACAACCTCCGGAGGCAGCTCGTCGAATTCCGGGACGTACTTGCCGGACGTCACAAATGCTTGTCCCGCTCCGCCGACGACCACACTCCGAGATACGCCTTCGTTCACGGCAATCTCGCGCTCGCGAACTCGTGCGCCGGAGAGTTTTGCGGTGTCGATGATGAAATGCAGCTCCTTCAAGAGACAGGCTGCTACGCAGACTTCACGCTGCCGTCGGCACCCGACCGATCGCAGGTCTCTGTAATAAACCGCATCTACTCGGCGGCCGGCGATCTCACAAAGCCGAGGCCGCACGACAAAGCCATACGCTGCAGCGTTGGCGGAACGCGGCCCGATTCTCCGATGATAATTACCGGTCCGCTCAGGTTCGGTTTCCGAAATACGATACGACCGTTCATCGAAGACGGCGCGTTGACGAGTGCGCTTGGCAGCGATATTTCGCGTCTTCGGTATTGGCGCCATGCGAACGTAACGGTCTATGGCCGTTCGGATTGGATCTTTGTTAAACTGTACGCACACGGATTTTTCGATCACGACCGCGCGGCATCGATCGGTGAGGATGCACGCCGCCTATTCACCGAGATCGTGGAACAAGGTGAGAAAAGCGGCTCATATTCGACGCATTTTGTTTCGGCACGTGAAATGTTTAACATCGCTTCTGCCGCGATCGACGGCCGTAGCGGCGATCCGAACTCCTACCGGAATTACGCCTTGGTGCCGATAATGCAGGCAAATGTGCAGACAGCAGCGGCAAAAGTATGACGACGCCATTCAAAGCCTTAAAAAAGATCAGGCAGATCGGGTTTGACGAGCTCCGCACACGCGGCACTCAGCTTGTCAGCGCCTACCGCGATCGTCTGACAGGCGTTGAGGTTCCCGACCGCACAGAATTTTTCCGCCTTTTGGACGACGAGTCACGGCTTGAGGCACACAATTCAGCCGCCAGCATTCGACAGTTGTTTTTCGAGAATGCCCGCGAACGGTTCTTTGCGTCGATGCGTGAAGACGATGCGAAGGCATTCACCGGATCGTGCGGAAACGCTGCAGCCGAGCATTTGATCCGAACCGCAGATGCGATCTGCGACGGACGCATTGAGCTTCTCGGATTTGGCCGCGTCGATGTCGGCACCGAGATCGATTGGCATCGCGAACCGATATCGGGTATTGTTTCGCCGCGAAAACATTGGAAAGAGTTCGACGAACTCGACCCGACAGAATCCGGCGACAAACGCATTCTTTGGGAGCTGAATCGTCATCAGCATTTTTTCACGCTCGGCGCCGCGTATCGACTTACGCGCGACGAACGGTACGCACATCTTTTTGCACGCCAGCTCTCGAACTGGATCCATGAAAATCCGCCCGGCGTCGGCGTGAATTGGGTCAGCAGCCTCGAGGTCGCATTTCGATCGAACTCGTGGATCTGGGCTCTCAATTTATTCAAGGATTCAGCGGAACTTACGAGCGACCTGGTGCTTGACTGCATCCGACTGCTATATGTTCACGCCCGGCATATCGAAACATATCTATCGACGTATTACAGCCCGAACACGCATCTGACGGGCGAGGCTCTCGGCCTCTATTATCTGGGGACGCAGCTTCCTTTCCTCGAATCGGCGACAGAATGGCGGCGGCGCGGCGAGGACATTCTGCTCACCGAGATCAGCAAACAGATCGACACTAACGGCGTTTATTTCGAGCGGAGCAGTTGGTATCAACGATATACCGTCGATTTCTACCTGCATTTCTACGCGCTCCGGGAACTTTTCGCAGAGACTGCATACGACGAACGGAACGCTGTCGCAGACGAACGCCTCAATTCGGCATTAACATTCCTTTTGAATATCGCGCGACCGGACGGCACGACGCCATTGATCGGCGATGACGATGGCGGACGGCTTTTGCCGCTAACGGCTCTTGCCGCGGCGGATCTGCGAGGCACGCTATCGGTCGGTGCCGCGGTTCTTGGACGCAGCGATCTGGCATTCGGGGGCGATGATTCGATGGAGGACGCCTTCTGGCTGCTCGGCACTGCCGGGGTACGTTCGATCGGCAAATTGAACGCCCGCGAGCCGGAAACGCTTTCCCGCGACTTTCCCGAAAGCGGCTATTTCGTGATGCGGAACGGCTGGATGCCGACCGACGACTCTTTGGTCATCGACTGCGGCGGACCTGACGCATCGTCGGGAGCGCACCGCCACGCAGATCTTTTGTCCATCGACCTCAGCCTTCGCGGTCGATCCTTGTTCGTCGATCCTGGAACATTTTCTTATTCCGGCTCGCCGGAAGTGCGTGAGCGGTTCCGGAGTTCGAGGTCCCACAATACGCTGAGCGTTGACGGACGCTCAACATCATTGACCGCCGGCCCGTTCTCTTGGAAATCCCGTGCAAATGCGGCGGCAAAAGAATGGATCGCGGATCCGATATTTGACTATTTCGAGGGTCAAGGCGAGTTGCATGACGGCGGCACACACGCACGCTCGGTGATGTATATTCGCGGTGACTATTTCATCATTCGCGATGTTGCTAAAATTCCGGGCGAACATCTTTTCGAATTGAATTTTCGTTATTCGCCGAACATTGCCCCGGAAAAGGATCTCGAAGGTGAATTTGTCGGCGACGCTTCCCATCGGACATTCATCTTTGGAAGCGGCGCAATGTCGTCGATTGCGGATAAGATCTCGCCGCAATACGGCCGCCTCGCCGACTCGACACGTATTCGATACATCGCAAAAGATAGCAACCAGACGGAATTCGTTACTTTCGTGCTGCCGTGCGACGAAGGCGTTGCCCCGCCTGAAGTCCTCGATATTCCGATCGACACGGGTCGGATGTTCGTCGTGCAGTACGGCGACTATCGCGATGTGCTTTTGCTTGGCCAGAGTGGAGCGAGGATCCGCACGGAATCGATCTCGACGGATTTTGAATGGACATGGGCACGCACACACTCGAAGAGCGAACTTCCCGAACAACTCGTCGCCGTCAGCGGCGCGCGACTAAGCATCGTAACTTCGCCTATCGTCCGGAAGGACGAAAGCGTGCGGTTCGTCTCTGCACGCCGGTTCGGCCAAGAGCTGTATGTTAACGCCGACGGTGAGCGTGAGACTGTGAGACTCACCGACCTTTCAAGTTGAAAAAACAACGCATCTTACATTTCACCGGCAGTTTCAATCAGGGCGGGACCGAACGGCAGGCGATTGAGACGGTCCGCGGCCTTGCCTCGGCCGGTGAATTCGATGTTCGGCTTGCGACTCTCAATGCAGACGGCCCGCTGCTCGCCGAAGCAATAGAACTGACCGCAGGAACGATCCACGCCTTTCCGATCGATTCGTTCTTCAGCCGATCCTTTGTTCGCGCGGCCGCGGCTTGCGCCGGTCTGATAAGGAACGAAAATATCGATCTCATTCACAGCCACGATTTCTACACGAATATCTTCGCCGCGGCAGCGGGATCATTCGCGGGCGTCGCTGTCCGGATCGCTTCAAAGCGCGAAACATTCGGGATGCGCAGCCCACGGCAGCGTTCGATTGAGACTTTTGTATTCGAACGCACCGACGCGATCGTCGCGAATTCATTGGCCGTAAGAGAAATGCTCGTCGATCAAGGCATCGAGAGCGACAAGATCACGGTCATCTACAATTCGCTCGATACGACCCGATTTGCGAACGCGAATGCGAACGGGATCCGCCGCGAACTTCATTTGCCGGAAGATCTGCCGCTTATCACCCTCGTTGCGAACCTTCGGCACGACGTAAAGAACGTTCCAATGCTTCTGCGTGCGGCAAAGAAGGTCTGCGAAAAAATGCCCGCGCATTTCGTGATCGCGGGCGAGGGCCCGCTCGAGACGAAGTTGAAAGATCAGGCTGCAGAACTTGGCATCGGCGGGAATGTGAGCTTCATCGGGCGTTCGATGAAAGTGCCGGAACTTCTGTCGGCAAGTTTTGCGGCTGTTCTCACGTCGAATGCCGAAGGTTTTTCGAACTCGATCATTGAATATATGGCGGCGGGAAAGCCGGTCATCGCGACACGTGTCGGCGGCACGGCCGAAGTCGTCTCCGATGGCGAAACGGGTTTCCTCGTCGAAGCCGACGATAGCGAGAATATGGCGGAGCGACTCATATCGCTGCTGCAAGACCCGCCCGACGCAGAACGGATCGGGCAACGCGGCCGCCGCTTGGTCGAGGGCCGTTTTGCGAAACCGCAGCAGATCGAAGCATTGAGCGAACTATATCGACGAAAACTCTCGGAGGCTTTTCTGTGAGCTTTTGCGTCGTAGAATTGGGTCCGATCCCGCCGCCGGAGGGCGGCGTAAGCCGCCATATTGCAGCACTTAAAGACTGTCTCGCCGCTCGCGGGCTGGATTGTAAACTCGTCGCCACAACGCAAAGCGAACCCGAAGGCCGCTCAGCAGAAAACTTCTATCCGCAGTCGCCGCTTGCTCTGATTTCATATTTGCGGGCGAGCGAAGCAGACATCTTTCACCTGCATCTCGGCGGCGAGATAACGCTACGCGTCCTTGCCTTGGCACTTGCCGTTGCGCAAACGGCGAGGAAATCTATTCTCACGATGCATTCGGGTGGATTTCCGCAGGCGATCGCACGATCGACCATCTTTCGAAAAAAGTTCGCGGAATCGATCTTCCAAAAGTTCGATCGAGTGGTCGCTGTCAGCGACGAGATCTCCGATGCCCTGATCGGTCTCGGCGTCCCGCAGGATAAGGTCGAAACGATCGCGCCGTACGCTTTGAGATCGCCCGACCCAAATATTCAGATCGACTCCGACCTTGAAGACTTCCTTCGCGGCCGCTCGCCGCTTCTCGTGGCGGTCGGGGGCCTCGAAACGGAATATGCTCCGCTCGAACAGATCGCCGCCATAAAAGAATTGACGGGAGAATTTCCAAATATCGGCCTAGTGATCGCCGGCGATGGTTCATTGCGGCAGAAAGTTATCGAAAGCGTCGATGATCGCGGCCTTTCCGAAGGCATCCTTCTCGCCGGAAGCGTTAGCCACGAAGTTAGTCTGCATCTGCTTCGGAAAGCCGACGTCTCGCTTCGAACAACACGGTTCGACGGCGATGCGATATCCGCCCGCGAAAGTTTATTTATCGGAACGCCCGTGCTTGCGACGCGCGTTGGTACTCGGCCCGCAGGCGTGCATTTCATCGATGACGTAACGCCGAGATCGATCGCGCAAGGCGTTCGAGAAGTTCTTAAATTACCGCGAAGCGGGAAGAGAGAGACGGGCAGCGATCTTTCGCAGATCGAGCGGCTCATTAGCCTGTATAAGAAGGTTATCGATTCGTAAAGAACGGGAAGGAAATGCCGGCGCATATGCCGTTCGCAGAGCAGTATTTGCTGTCGGGTCTTAGACGAAAGTCCTGTGCCGCCGGATCCATAAACCCAAGTTTATCAACGCTTCCCACGAACTCATTCCCGGCCGGCACATTCACGTCGCCCGAACCGATGCTCATATTGTTGAAAAAAATATTCGCGTGGATCATCGCCCGTGCGGCCGGTGAATTCACGTCGATCGGGCCGTGAACACCATAACGGCCGTGGCCCGTTACGTTGTTCGTGAAGACGAATGCCCGCGGCTGCTCACCATAGAAAGTGATGATATTTCCTTGGTTAAAAACCGTGTTGTTCGCGATCGTGATGGTGTCGCCGCTCGCGACCTGAATAAAGTAGCCTGAGCCGTCGAACCCTTCGCCGCCAAGGTTCAAGAACAGATTGTCCTTGATCGACAGCCGCTTCAGCATCTGGCTTGGATAGGTGTCATCGCTTCCGAGGATGTTGATGCCTTCACCCGCACCGACGATAATGTTTCCGCTTATTTCGACGTCTTCGATCGTCGAGAACGTAGCACCGCCGTCCTGGTTCCTGACCGTTATTCGAAATGCCGAGCCTTCCCAGTTATTTGCAAGATAGTTCTTTGTGAACCGGACGTTCTTTGCGTTCTTCAATTCAAAAAGCGTTTTGACCGTGAACTTGTTCTGCTTCCACGTTTCAGGTTTGAAAAGGACGTTGCCCGATATCTCGATATTTGATGGGATGAGTTCCGCATTCGCGGGGTCCGCGCCGCCGAACAATATATTCTCTGCACCGCCTTCGACGTAATTGTTCAGTATCTTGACGTCGCGCGTCCCCGTCCAACCGCAAATGCCTTGCGATTCGTCATTTCTGGCGGCAAAACCTTCGATATAGCTGTTCTTGATGACGGTTCGGGCGCTGTTCAGAGCGACCCCGCGTCGTGTCTTTCCGGTTGGCAGCGAATGAATATAGCAGCGATCCAGTTCGATGTCGTGCGGCACTCGATCCGGACGCGTCTCTTCGCCGCCGAGAGCGACAAGGCCGTAATTGTAGAGCGAACTCGACGGCACGAACTCGATCCCGACGAATCGGTAGTGATGAGCGCCGTTTGCGGCATAGACCGCGGCTCTGCCTAGCATACCGGACTTAATCGTCGCAAGAAGAGGCTTTTGATCGGGTGAGATCCGTTTGCCTTCCGGCAACTCGGAGGCTCGCGATGATCGTATCGTAACGAAGTCCGTCAGAGGCTTTTCTGTAAGATCGATCCGGCCGGCGTAAGTCCCGCCCGCCTCGAGCTCGATCACGTCGCCCGAACGCGCCGAGTTTATCGCGCCTTGGAGATCGCCGCCCGAGGGTACTTTTATGATTCGCCCTGCAGCGGTCTCAACGATTGTATTCGGAAGCGCGAACAGTGAAATGGCGCCCGCATACCACGCAAATCCGGCTCCGCAGACCGCGACGGATCCGATCGCTGCGAGCAGAAGCTTGAAGAAAAATGGACGTCTGCCCAATTTACTTTCTTTGGGCCGAACGATATTCATAACTTCGACATACGACACTGTTCTATTAAAGTGAGAACGGGACGCAAAATCCACTCTAAAACCGTTTTACGCTAACATTTACAATGTATTTTTCATTTGGT
>DAORTR010000012.1:0-32684 GCA_035432765.1 Pyrinomonadaceae bacterium | reverse complement strand
CCTTCTCGATCGGTTTCATTTCAAATGCTTGTAGTGTTGAGCCGCAAGTCGGACAAAAGCCAAATTTCTCGGCCCAATCTGCATCACATGCGCTGCAATATTTGACGATCTTTCCCATCTCTTTATCTTGTGGCCCCTTGTTTCCCTTGCGGGCGTTTGATGCGGCCAACATCAACTTTCCATTATAACCAGTTTTTCGCGAATGGTTAAGGGCTATCTTTAGCTGCTCAAAGCGTTTACCCTTCAGGCATTTAAGCCCGATGTCTTGATAGATGCCTTATACGTTTGACGCGATGCCTGCTCCCTGTCAAAATTTTAATAGAAGTATTCCTTGAAATGGACGCAAAAATTGAGCCGAACTTGCGATTTCGGCAACGTTTCGCATCGTTTTTAGCAACTAAGGTCTTAATGAATCGCATTCTTCTAATGAGATCCGCACGAACCCTTAAAAGATCGGCGTCGTTTTTAACGGCGAGCCTCGCAGTTTGCCTCCTCGTCGCCGGTATCAACGCCCAAACCGTCAGCGACCAGCCGAAAACCGACGTTCTGCTCAATGGTCTGAAGGTCTATATCTGGAACCGCGTTGCCTCGCCCCGCGTGCAAGTGAAATTGCGTATTAACGCCGGTGCTGCCTTCGACCCGCAAAAGCGCGAAGGCGTGATGCGCCTGCTTGCCGAGAATATCTTTCCGAACGAGGCAGCACGCGACTTCTTTAAGGAAGACCTGGGCGGCGGCCTCGCGATCTCGACTAATTACGACTACATCGAGATCACTGCGTCCTCGACGCCCGACAATATGCTGCAGATGCTCGAGACTATCGGTTCGTCAGTCGCGGCGATGCAGATCGACAAGGAAACTACCGCAAAACTCAAAGCGGATCTTCTCGCCGAGATCAAAGCTTCCGAAGGCGACGAAGCCAAGGCCGCAGACCGCATCGTTCGCGAAAAACTGTTCGGAGCCTTTCCCTACGGCAGGCCCGTGAACGGCACTGAAGAGAGCGTGAAGCAGATCGATTTTGCCGATCTTATCGACGCGAGAGCCCGTTTCTTGAAGGCTGACAACGCTTCGATAGCGATCGCCGGCAACATCGACCGTTCGTTGACAAGCCGTGCGATCCGCAGATATTTCGGAGCGTGGCAGCGGTCTGACAAACGCGTCCCTTCGACCTTCAAGCAGCCGGAACCGCCATCGCCTGAGGTTACGATCGTTGATTGGAAAGGCGGGACGACCGCCGAAGGACGCACCGCATATCGAGGCGTCGCCGTCGCCGACAAACTCGCGCCCGCCGCCGCAATTTATGCGCAGATCCTCGAAACAAAACTTCGCGACCGCATCCCCGAAGCCGTCGCAAAAGGTGTATTTGTACGCTCGGAAGCTCACATTCTCCCCGGCGAATTCGTCGTCGGCCTATCCGCCGACCCGAACGATATCGGCAAAGAGAACGGTAAAATAAATTCGCCGGAGCTCACCGCAAATGCGATCGCTGAACCGATCACCGAGTCCGAATTCGCCAAAGCTCTTGCCGCAACGCTCGACAATTGGAAGAAGCGCGACGTGTTGAGTTCGTGGCTCGATATGGATACGTACAAAACAGCCGATCCGAAAGCGCGGCTTGACGCCCTTTCGAGCGTAACGCTTGGCGATGTCCGCTCTTTCGCGAAAACGCTTCAGGGCGCGCCGGCAGCGGTCGTCGTCGTTATGCCGCCTGCAAAATGAACGCAGCGGAAACAAATAGAGCATTCCGCGAAGCAGAACATTCGCGAGCCGTCCGGGAGATGTTCGGCGGCATCGCGTCCCGTTACGACCTGCTCAATCACGTCCTGTCGCTGAATATCGACAAAGGCTGGCGACGAAAAGTCGCCGCCGAACTGCGTGCCGTCCTCGACGATGCCAACGCATCTGTCCTTGATGTCGCATGCGGCACGGGCGACCTTTCGCTCGAACTTGCTTCCGGTGCGAAAGCCTCAGTAACGGGAACCGATTTTTGCCGGCCGATGCTCAAGTTCGCAAAAGATAAGATCGGCGCCGCGAAACGCTCCATTCCGCTCGTCGAAGCCGATGCAATGGATCTGCCGTTCCCTCAAGACAATTTTTCGGCCGCGACGATCGCCTTCGGATTGCGAAATCTGCCGAACGTCGAGAACGGCCTTGCGGAGTTATTCAGGGTATTGAAGCCGCACGGCAAGCTCGTCGTGCTAGAGTTTTCACAGCCTGTTATTCCCGGCATTCGCCAAGCATTCAATTTTTATTTCACGCGCATTTTGCCGCGGATCGGAGGCCTCGTGAGCGGATCTCGCGGCGCGTATGAATATTTGCCGGATTCTGTTCGCGGATTTCCGCCGCAGAAGGAATTGGCCGTTTTGATGGAAAATACAGGTTTCGCTCGCGTGAGATACTCGAACCTTACCGGCGGCATTGCGGCTATCCATGTCGGCGAAAAGCCGTCGCCGCTTTGAATTGAGCTTGCTCACGTTATAAAATCCGTCCGTTCCCTTTGTCAGTCTCGCTCTTGGTTTCGACCCAAAGAATGAAAAAACGCCTCTTAAGCTATGCCCGCCAACTCGCGTTGATGCTGCTCGTCATTTGGACAGTAGTAACGCTCGTTACGCTTTTGATGGAGTTGGTTCCCGGTGACCCCGCGACAACGATCCTCGGCGAGACCGCGACGATCGAACAGATCGAGAATTTCCGCAAGACGCACGGGCTTGACCGCCCCGCATTTTTCTTCTCATATTCGGACGACAAAGGCTTCACTTGGAACGGCACGGAGAACCGATATCTCGACTATTGGCGTGGGCTTCTGCACGGAGACCTCGGGGTCTCTTTTCGAACCGGCCAGCCCGTAACCGAGATGATCGCCGAGCGTTACCCGAAGACAATTCTGCTCGCCGCCGCGGCGATGCTCGTTTCGATCTCGATCGCCATCCCGCTCGGCGTCGTCGCCGGAACGAATAAGAATAAATTCACCGACAACGCCGCTTCATTTGTCGCATTGCTCGGCATTTCGCTGCCGACATTCGTCCTCGGCCCGTTCCTCGTCTATATTTTCGCGGTAAAGCTCGGTTGGTTCGCGCCGACAGGCAGCGCCTACGCCGAGGACATCGTGCTTCCGGCAATTACGCTCGGCGGGGCTCTCTCCGCGATCTTGACGCGAATGGTGCGTTCGAGCGTGATCGAAGAATTGGGCGAGGACTACGTTCGCACCGCACGTGCCAAAGGCCTGAGCGAACGCGTCGTTGTATATAAGCACGTCCTAAAGAACGGCCTGATCCCGGTCGTTACGATCCTCGGCCTGCAGCTCGGCGTTCTGCTCGCGGGGTCGATCATTACCGAGAAGATCTTCAATTGGCAGGGACTCGGCCTTCTCCTGCTCGAAGATGGCATCAACAAGCGTGACTATCGCCTCGTACAAGGCTGTGTGCTCGTCATCAGCGTCACATTCATCCTTGCGAATTCGCTGACCGATCTTGTGTATAGGAGGCTCGACCCGCGGATCCGGCTGTCCTAAGATGAATCGACTTTTTTACATAGGCTCATTTATTGCGGCAACATTCGTGCTCGTCGCGATCTTTGCTAATTGGATCGCACCTTACGATGTAACGGTTCCCGATCTACTTAACCGCTATGCGAGTCCCGGCACCCAGCATTGGTTCGGGACCGACGCACTCGGCCGCGACGTGTTCTCGCGTGTTGTCTTCGGCGCGAGGATCTCGCTCGAGGTTGGCATCTCTGTCGTTTCCGTGTCGGCTGTCATCGGGATACTCATCGGCGCGTTCGCGGGGTATTTCGGCGGGATCGTTGACAAGATATTGAACGGTTATATCTTCAACGTTTTCCTCGCTTTCCCGGGGCTGCTGCTTGCTATCGCACTCGTTGCATTTCTCGGCGCAGGACTTGGCAAGCTGATCCTCGCACTTTGCGTGATCGGTTGGGTCGGGTACGCACGCGTGATGCGCGGGCAGGTCTTGAAGGTACGCGAATACGATTACGTTCAGGCCGCAAAAGCGCTCGGAGCATCGAGCACGCGGATCATCTTCACGCACATTCTGCCGAACGCGATCCAGCCGCTCATCGTGCAAGCATCGCTCGGCATGGCCGGTGCGGTTCTAGCCGAGGCATCGCTCTCGTTCCTCGGCCTCGGAATTCCGCCGCCGGCACCAAGCTGGGGAACGATGATCGAGGAATCTCGCGGCTTCGACATTCTCACTTCTGCGCCGCACGTGATGTTCTTTCCCGGCGTCGCGATCGCCCTGACCGTGCTCGCATTCAACTTCATCGGCGACGGCCTCCGCGAATGGCTCGACCCGAAACAGCGTTCCCGCTGATGTGTTTCGAGCTTCACAATTCGACCGCAAAACCGCTAAACTAAGTTTTGTAAAAAGTGCCTCGGAGGGTAACTGATTTGAGAAAGCCGTTCAATTCTCTGCTTGTCATTCTGCTGGCCGTTTTCGCCGTCGTTGCGAGCGCCCAGTCCGGACGAAAAGTTACTCCTACGCCGACTCCAACGCCCGTTCAAAGCCCTGCGAGCTATTCCGAATCCCGCGCTTTGCCGACACGAAAAGGGCGTGTGTCGCCGCCCGCACCGCAAACCGACACCGCTGCTCAAAAATCGGAAGCTCCGACCGCGAACGACGACGTTCTGCGCGTTGAGACCGATCTGATCACCGTTCCCGTCTCGGTCTATGAGCGAAGCGGCGTGTATGTCTCTGGATTGAAGCAGGAAGATTTCAAGATCTTTGAAGACGGAAAAGAGCAAAAGATCGAGTACTTCGGCACCGCCGACAAACCCTTCACGGTCGTGCTTCTCCTCGACACATCGCCTTCTGCGGAATACAAGATCGAAGAGATACAGGCCGCCTCGCGTGCATTCATCGACGAGCTTGGACCCGACGACAAAGTGATCGTGATCGAATTCGACGGGAATGTCCACGTTCTGACCGAGGCAACGAACGATCGCCAGCGTCTCTACAAAGCGATCTTGAAGGCGGATTTCGGAAGCGGTACTTCTCTCTACGAGGCAGTGAAGTTTTCGTTGAAAAAACGTCTCGAAAAAATTCCTGGCCGCAAGGCGATCGTGCTTTTTACCGATGGCGTCGATACAACGTCGAGAAAAGCGACGTATGATTCCACGCTCGATCTCGCAGAAGAATCCGACACGCTCATCTTTCCGATCTACTACAACACATTTGCCCAGAATCAGGCTCGGACCCGCGGTTCGATCGGCATCTTCAGTCCCGTTGGAACCTCCGCGGAAGAATACGCCGTCGGACGCAAATATCTCGTTGAACTCGCGGCCTACACCGGCGGGCGCGTCTTTACGCCCGAGGCCGTTCCCGGCGGACTTGCAGCGGCTTTTCGCGGCATCGCCATCGAACTTCGGCAACAATACAATATCGGCTATATCCCGACCGACCGCGGCACGCCCGGCCAGCAAAAACGAATAAAAGTTCGCGTCGATCGCCCGAACCTCGCCGTCCGCGCCCGCGACAGCTACATCGTCGGCTCCTCGACCCCCAACCAATAGCGGTTGAGATTTGCCCCGATCCTCGTTGCGGACAATAGAATCTAGCCGTTCGGATTTGCCCCGATCCGCGTTGCGGACAATAGAATTCAGCCGTTCGGATTTGCCCGATCAGCGTTGCAGATCGCAGAATGTAACCACGGTCGTAAGACCGTGGAACTCACGAGTGATATATTATGGAGTTCGCGTGATTTGTCGCTTATAGAAAATCAAAACCCCGCCATGAATTACGGGGCTATGTTCTACTATACCGAGGCCTTTTGAGGCTGCCTCTTTTGCTATAGAAAAAATGGTGATCCGACCTGGACTCGAACCAGGGACCCAATGGTTAAAAGCCATTTGCTCTACCGACTGAGCTATCGGACCACGCGGCTTACAGGCGGCCCGCCTTTAAGATGCGGACACGACCTTAGCCGAATTGAAGATTTTACATATTGCCGCTTTCGATGGCAAGTTCCATTCGAATATCTGCTCGCGCGTACTCGGAATTCGGGTCGATCGGCAATTCAACAAATCCGAATTTTCGGTAAAGGGTGAGCGCCGTTTCAAGCTTTCTGTGCGATTCGAGAAACACGGTCCGAGTGCCTTTTCGGCGGGCATATTCAATACAAGCCTGCATCAAGGAGTTCGCGATCCCGCGACCTTGAAAGTCGGGCGAGACGGACATTTTCGTGAGTTCGAAAACATCGGCGCCGAAAGGGATCAGGGCGACCGTACCAACGGCCTTGCCGTCAACTACCGCCATAAAGATCTGGCCGCCTCGTTCAATGACGTATTCCTGCGGATGGTCGAGGATCTCGCGGTCGTGCTGCTCGACGGCAAAATATTTCTCGATCCATTCGTAATTCAACTGCCCGAAATCTGCAGCGAACTTCGGCTCGAATTCTACGATCTCGACGGACTCGTTCATCTCGTTCCTCACAATAAATGCCTTAATTCTTGAACCACGCTTCCATCACGGAGTCGTTAAGAATGATCGTCTGATCGCGTTCCGGCCCGGTCGAAATAAGCCCAATCTCGACGCCGATATAGTTCGACAGGAACTCGACGTAACGACGTGCGTTCTCGGGAAGATCGTCGATCTTCGTAACGCCCAGAGTGTCGCTTTCCCATCCCGGAAGCACTTCGTATATCGGTTTGATCTTTCGCAGATCGTGCGAAACCGCCGGGAACGTATCGATCCGCTCGCCGTCGATCTCGTAGCCGATACAGACCTTGATCTCCTCGAGCGCATCGAGAACATCCAGTTTCGTCAACGCGACCGAATCAAAGCCGTTCAGCTCCGCCGCGTATTTCGTCGCAACCGCGTCGAACCAACCGCAGCGACGCGGCCTGCGAGTTACCGAACCGTATTCGTTGCCGCGTTCGCGTATCAAATGCGCGACGTCTTCTTCCGTGTCCAGCATCTCGGTCGGGAACGGTCCTTCGCCGACCCGCGTTGCATACGTGCGGACGATGCCGAGCACGCCCGTGATGTGATGCGGCGGAATTCCGGCGCCGACCGAAGCACCGCCCGCGGTCGGATTCGAAGACGTAACGTACGGATAAGTTCCATGATCGACATCGAGCAGCGTAGCCTGCGCGCCCTCGAGCAGGATCTTTTTCTTCTCGCGTCGAGCATCCGCCAAAAAGTGCGAGGTCTCTGTTACAAACGGCCGCAAGCGTTCGACGAGCGGCGAAATTTCGTCATATATCTCGTCTGCGCGAAGCGGCTGCTGGCCGTAGAGCACGATGATGCGGTTCGCTTCTTCGAGATTCCGTTCGATCCTCAAACGGAGTATCTCGGGCGAGAGTGCGTCCGCAACTCGGATCCCGCGCCGGCCGACCTTGTCTTCGTATGCCGGCCCGATGCCGCGAAGCGTCGTCCCGATCCTTTCATTGCCGAGCCGCTCTTCCGACGTATGATCGAGCGCCCGATGATACGGCATTATCAGATGCGCACGGCTCGAAACTTTCAGCCGCTCGGGCGTGATCGAAATGCCCTTCGCGGAGATCTGATCGACCTCTTCGAAGAACGCCTTCGGGTCGATGACCATTCCGTTCCCGAGCACGCACACCTTGTCGTTGTGAATGATGCCAGATGGCAAAAGCCGCAGCACAAATGCCTGATCTCCAACATAAACGCTGTGGCCGGCATTATGCCCGCCTTGATAACGCGAGACGATATCGAATCGATCCGCCAGAAGGTCAACGACCTTGCCCTTGCCTTCATCGCCCCATTGGGCACCGATAATGACGATTATCATATTCTTTTAGACTGCCATTCGCTCAACAGAAGACCATACACAGCATGATCGCGAAATTCTCCCTGGACCAATTCGACCTTTCGGAGAATTCCTTCGTGTGTAAAACCAAGCCTTTCAGGGATAGCGCGGCTGCGAATGTTCTCAACGTTAGCGCTGATCTGCACGCGATTAAGCTCCATTGTATCAAACAGATGGTCGAGCACCACCTGACAACATCGCGTTACAATGCCTTTGCCCATATGACCTTTGTCTATCCAATAACCCATCGATGCGCGACGATTGGCATCGTCCAGATCGTGAATGCCGATCGTGCCGATCAGGTCTTCGTTCTCGAATATAAGCAGCGTAAACGCTCCGTCGGCTTCGAAAGCCTTTAGCGAGCTTTCGATCCATATGCGTGCGTGTTGCTGGCTATAGTCATCGACAGCCCACGGCATCCAGGGACGCAAGTGTTCCAGATTCGCACGAACCACGCGCGCCATTTCCCCGGCCATTTCGGGCGATGGCATAACAAGCCGGATCTTATCGAATTCAAATAAAAGCATTTATGGGCGATTTTCGCTACGAGGTTCGCGTCCATTCGTACAACTCAAAATATTTCCTCGCTGCGTTCTCCCATGAATTATCGATCCGCATTCCGTTGCGTTGGAGATGCTTCCAGCCTTCGCGGTCGGCGTACGCAAGGCGAGCCTCGTAAACTTTCTCGGTGAGACGCTCGCTACTGAATTCACTAAACTTAAATCCGTTCCCCGAGCCAGAAACCGCATCCCAATTCTCGACGGTGTCATCAAGCCCGCCCGTCGCACGCACGATCGGCACCGTGCCGTAGCGAAGTGAATACATTTGGTTCAACCCGCAAGGCTCGAATTTCGACGGCATCAGGAACATATCCGCACCGGCCTCGATCAAGTGCGCGAGCGGTTCATTGTAGCCGACATAAACCCCAACGCGCGACGGCTCATAATCCCTCAAAGCCTGCAGAAAACGCTCGGCATCCGCGTCACCCGAGCCAAGGGCGATAAAATATGCGTCCGCCGCAAGGATCTCGCCCGCGGCGTGTCGGATCAGTTCGATCCCTTTTTGCGCGGTCAAACGCGTAACGCTAGCGTATATCGGCCGTTCAAGATCGACCGGAAGGCCGAAGCGCTCAAGCAGCACACGCTTGCACGCCCGCTTCCCTTCGAGCGAATCCGCCGAAAAGTGTGCGGGTAGTTCAGGATCGGTCGCGGGATCCCAAACGTCGTAATCGACGCCGTTCGTGATGCCGACCAGTCGGTTCGCACGCCGGCGCGTCAACCAGTCAAGCCCGTAACCGAATTCCGGCGTCTGTATCTCAAGCGCGTAACGCCGTGAAACCGTCGAAAGCATATCCGAAGTCTCGAGGCCTGCCTTCATCGCCGACGCATAACCGTCGTAACTGAACGAGTTCCGTGCGAACTGTGAGGCAAATCCGAGTGCGGGCAATTCCGACAACCCGAACGCTCCCTGATACGCCATATTGTGTATCGAGAAGACCGTCCGCGTGTTTCGCCAAAAGGCTTCGTGATGACGCAAGGCGGCGATCTCGACGGCGGCGAATCCTGTATGCCAATCGTTCAGATGAACGATGTCCGGAGGCTTGCCAAGGCGTTCGAGAAGAAGCAAAGCCGCACGCGAGAGAAATGCGAACCGCTCGTAGTCTTCAGTGTAACCGTAGATCGAATCGCGATGAAAAATGGACGGAGCGTCGATCAGGAACGTCGGCGAGCCGTTCGCCTCGGAATAAAAAGCCTTCGCTCGATACGGCCTTCCCTTCCAATTGACCCAAAGATCGTCGATAGCCGTCTGCCAAATATACTCGCCCTTCGTCTGCCAATAACACGGCGTGATGAGCAGCGAATCCACGCCGATCTGCTTCAAAGCTTTCGGGAGTGCACCGGCGACGTCGCCAAGCCCTCCGGTCTTCGAATACGGCACCGCTTCCGATGAAATTACTGCAACACGCATATTTAACTGCACTTTAAGTATTTCGCGAATCGCAACGCAGGTCAAACCCGCACCGTCTTGTCAGAACCGGAAGCGATAGCAACCGGGTTCCGGCAACTTGGGCTGCGCTCTATCGCAGTGCGGTCAGGCTTGCCTGAACGTTCTCCGCCCATTCCTAACGATGGAGGCGGCCTTGCCGCCGACATACGAAAAGTGTCCGCCTGCCGCTCCGGGCTTCCTCAGCGACCTTTTGCGGGTTTCGCTTTGCGTCCTTTGCGGTTTCTCTAATAACTACTTCAACCGCAGAGCCCGCAAAGGTTGTCGCTAAGTTCGCAAAGTCGTTCTCGCGTGTTCCGACACGATTATGGTACCGTCCGCAAGAGGCGGAAACCCGACCGGTTGGGAGGGCGCCATCCCTTACGGTTTCCCACCTGATCGAAGGAACCAAAACTAACATCTTCAATTTTCAAAGAACAACTGCCACAACACTCATTGTGTTGTCATTGACAAGTATATCACGCTTGTCAAGGGGTATTTTCGTTCGCACGCAATATGTCGCAAAAAAGAGATCGTGAATAGCCGGAAGCTTCCGATTATTCACGATCAACTGTTTGCTATCTACGCCTGTTAGCTCTGCATTGAGGCGAGGAACTCTGCGTTCTGTTTCGTCTTGCCCAGCCGTTCGAGAACGACTTCCATCTGCTCGACGGGCGAGAGCGGATTGAGTACTCGACGCATTACCCAGATGCGTGCGAGATCCTCTTTGCCGATAAGCAGCTCTTCTTTTCGGGTGCCGGAACGCTGTAGATCGATCGCCGGGAAAAGGCGCTTGTCCGAGAGGCGGCGGTCGAGATGAATTTCCGAGTTACCGGTTCCCTTGAACTCCTCGAAGATAACGTCGTCCATACGCGAACCTGTATCGATAAGCGCAGTCGCGATGATCGTGAGGCTTCCGCCCTCCTCGATATTGCGGGCCGCACCAAAGAAACGCTTCGGACGCTGCAGTGCATTCGAATCGATACCGCCGGACAGGATCTTGCCGGAGGGAGGTACGACCGCGTTGTGCGCACGCGCCAAACGCGTAATCGAATCGAGCAGGATAACCACGTCGCGTTTGTGCTCGACGAGGCGTTTTGCCTTTTCGATGACCATATCGGCGACCTGTACGTGGCGCGTCGGCGGTTCGTCGAACGTGGACGATATCACTTCGCCTCGGACATTTCGCTGCATATCCGTAACTTCTTCCGGACGCTCATCGATCAGCAGCACGATCAGCGTAACCTCCGGATGATTCTCCGTAACCGAATTCGCGATGGTCTGTAAGAGCATCGTTTTACCGGTTCTCGGCGGTGCGACGATCAAAGCGCGCTGCCCCTTGCCGATCGGAGTTACAAGATCGATGACGCGAGCCGCAAGGTTGTCTGGAGTGACCTCCATCTTGAGTTGCTCGTCCGGGTAGAGCGGCGTCAAGTTGTCGAAGAATACCTTCTCGCGTGACTGCTCCGGTGCCTCGAAATTGATCGCCTCGACCTTGATGAGGGCAAAATAACGCTCGCCTTCTTTCGGCGGGCGGATCTGCCCGGAAACCGTATCGCCGGTGCGCAGGTCGAATTTACGTATCTGCGAAGGGCTGACATAGATATCGTCGGGGCCCGGCAAATAGTTGTATTCCGGGGCGCGCAGAAAGCCGAAGCCGTCCGGCAGCGTTTCAAGCACACCTTCGGAGAAGATAAGCCCGCTCTTCTCGGTCTGCGCGGCAAGAACCTTAAAGATCAGTTCCTGCTTTCGCATACCGCTTGCGCCTTCAACGCCCATATCCTTAGCGATGTGAGTGAGTTCGCTGATGGACATATCTTTGAGGCCCGCAAGCTCGAGTTTTGGCTCTTCTGAGCGGCCGTTCTCGGTCTTTGCCGTCTGTTCGGCCTTTGAGGCGCCGGACGTAAGTTCTGAGGATTCTGGTTCGACGCTTTCCGGTGCGGCCTTTTCCGCTCGGGGTCTGCGCGAATTCGTAGGTTTGGTTGCCATTGTCTTAGTTCAACTGTTTAGAGATTGGAATTAAAAAGTAATATTGCGGCGGTTGAGCCTCACGTCGTGAGAATGAGTCGAGATCAAATTGCGGATTATAAAAAAGCTTCTCCGACGGAGACAGACACAAGTATGGAATTTCGCAGTTTGACAGCTACTGCGTTCTAGCCAAAATCCGGCTATTTCAAGAAAGCCCTGAATTTAAGGGATTCCACAGAGAATACACGATAGGTTCCAGGAACGCAAGCAAAAAATATCAAAAATCAGCGACCGCACGCGTGATCGCCGTCCAAAGGTCGTCGCGACCGCGGCCCGTTTCCGCCGAGAATGCGATGATCTCAGCCCCATCGAATGTCTTTCTGATAGTCTTTAACGACTTTGAAAGTGCGTTCGCCGAGAGCTTATCAGCCTTTGTCGCCGCAACAACGAACCTGCGATCGTTAACGACAAGCCATTCGTTCAACTGCTTATCGAGGGCGGTCGGTTCGTGCCGCGCATCCACCAGGTGCACACAAAGTGCGAGTTCGTCTCGATAGGTCAAATAATCTTCTGCGAGCTTGCCCCAGTCCGCCCTCATCGCCTTCGAGACACGCGCGTAGCCGTAGCCCGGCAGATCCGCAAAATAGATCTCTTCGTTTATGAGAAAAAAGTTGATCGACTGCGTACGGCCCGGCGAGGACGACGTGCGTGCTAGGCCTTTGCGGGCAAGCAGCGAGTTGATCAGCGATGACTTCCCGACATTCGAACGCCCGAGAAATGCGATCTCCGGACGGTGGTCATCGACCCAATGCGACCTATCGAACGCGCTCTTGATAAATTCGGCTGACGTGATCTTCATTTTGCGGCGGCTTGAGAGCGGCTCTATTCGACCACCGCAGACGAGATATCACCGACCGTCTGGTCAGGCGCCCAAATTTGCGGCAGATCGCCGGCGACCGATGGGTCCTGAGCTTCAAGAGCGTGGTGCAAGACCTCGTCAATGTCATCGACGATGTTGATCGTCAGTGCGTCGCGCACTTCAGCAGGAATGTCTGCAAGATCCTTTTCGTTATCACGCGGAATGACAAGGGTATTGAGGCCGAAACGATGCGCCGCGAGCATTTTTTCCTTCAGGCCGCCGATCGGCAAAACTTTGCCTCGGAGCGTGATCTCGCCCGTCATCGCAACGTCGCCCCGAACGCGTTTGCCGGTCAATGCGGATACCATCGCGACGGCCATCGTGATGCCGGCAGAAGGCCCGTCTTTTGGTATCGCTCCCTCCGGAACGTGTATGTGCAGGTCTTTCTCGCGAAAATCCGTCGAATCGATACCTAAGCGTTCCGCCCTCGAACGTACGCAGGTCAATGCGGCGCGAGCCGATTCCTGCATAACCTCGCCGAGCTTGCCGGTAAGCGTTATCTCGCCCTTTCCCTTAACCAGCGTCGCTTCGACTTGCAAAACGTCGCCGCCGACTTCCGTCCATGCAAGGCCGTTCACAAGCCCGACCTCGCTCTCTCTTGCAATATCCTGCTTGCGATATTTGACCGTGCCGAGCAGTTCGCGTGTCTTCGCCGCATCAATTTCAACGCTCGTTCCGGAAGGAAGCGTCCCGGAAACGAATTTTCTCGCGATCTTTCTGAGACACGAGCCGATCTGACGCTCAAGCGTTCGAACGCCGGATTCGCGCGTGTAGTGCCGAATGATCTCGAGAATTCCTTCGTCCGTGAACGAGACAGCCTTCGGGTCGATGCCCGTATTCTCACACTGTTTCGGGATCAGATGACGTTTCGCGATCTCTGTCTTTTCGCGCTCCGTGTAGCCTGAAAGATTAAGTATCTCCAGTCTGTCCTGAAGCGGCGCGGGGATCGAATGCAGAACATTCGCCGTCGCGATAAAGAAAACGCTCGACAGGTCGTAATCCACGTCCAGATAATGGTCGCGAAACGTGCAATTCTGCTCAGGATCGAGAACCTCAAGCAGCGCCGCACTCGGATCGCCGCGATAATCCCGTCCGAGCTTATCGACCTCATCCAGCAGAATTACGGGATTGACCGTACCTGCACGTTTCAAAAGCTGGATGACCTGACCGGGCATCGAGCCGATGTACGTTCGTCGATGGCCGCGTATCTCGGCTTCGTCGTGAACGCCGCCCAATGCCATTCGAACGAATTTACGCCCCGTTGCGTTCGCGATCGATCTGCCCAACGAAGTTTTGCCGACGCCCGGCGCTCCGACGAAGCAGAGGATCGTCCCCTTTGGATTCTTCACAAGCTGGCGAACGGCGAGGAATTCAAGAATACGTTCTTTGATCTTCTCGAGGCCGAAATGATCTTCATTAAGTGTGGTTTCGGCATCAGCGAGGTCGTCAACCTCCTGGCTGCGAGCCTGCCAAGGCACGTTCACAAGCCAATCGATGTAAGTTCGACTCACGGTCCCTTCCGCAGACATCGGCGGCATTGATTCAAGACGCGAGAACTCCTGCATCGCTTTGTCTTTCGCCTCGGCCGTCATACCGGCGTCTTCGATCTTTTTCTTCAGTTCGTCGAGGTCGGCCTTTTCGTCCTTCCGGCCAAGTTCTTTGTGGATCGCCTTGATCTGTTCGTTGAGATAATACTCGCGCTGATGTTTATCCATCGCCTTCTTAGTACGCGAATGGATGTTCCGGTCAAGCTGCCTTTTCTCGATCTCAGCTTCGAGCGAACCGATGATCGCCGTCAGTCGATCCTGCACACTGATGAGCTCGAGGATCGCCTGCTTGTCCTCGACCGAGATACGCAGGTGCGACGCCATCGAATCCGCGATCTGTGCTGCAGAAACGCCCCGCAAACTCGAATGAAGAGCATCGGTATAGGCGTCCGGAGAAACGCGCATCAAATTCTCTATCAAAGCGTGGACGCGTTGGAGCGAGCCGTCAGTGCGATATCCCGATTCTTCCGTCGAGGTGAGTCTGCGTATATATGCGTAGAGAATGCCGTCCGGGTCTGATTCCACCCGAAGCGAGCGTCCGCGTTCGCGGCCTTCGACAACCACCTTTATCTGCCCGTTATCCTGCCGCTGTGCCTGAACGATGCGTCCAAGCGTACCCGTGCGGTATATCTGATCGGGAGTCGGTTCATCGACCGTCGCGTCGTGCTGTGTTGCAAGAAAGATATGCCGATCGCCGGACATCGCCCGTTCAAGGGCCGCAACTGACGACGGACGTCCGATCTTAAAGGCGACTTTCGTGAACGGAAAGATCACCACGTCGCGAATTGGCACCATCGGAAAACGCTCGACATCCGAGGGCATTTGATCTGAAAATTCCTGCATACGCTACGGGGAAAACGAGGCTAAAAACTTGGGACTCGCCGCTCGCCTTATATCGGTATAAGTCTATTTACTCAAACCGACGCAAAAATTGCAATCATTTTGCATCACCGATCGAGCAAAGCCGCCAAATTTCTACACGCTTAATGGGAGTATGAAACGTCTATTGAGTGGGAATCTTTAGAAATATTTTTCCAAGCGAGTTACCGCCAAACTTACGCCGCTTCTTCGCGCCGTGAATCGACGATCTCGAAGACCGGAGCTTTGCGTTCGATCATTTCCTTCGTGATAACGATCTCTTTAATGTTCGACTGCGTTGGAAGAACATACATCGGATCGAGCAGGATCTCTTCGAGGATCATCATTAGTCCGCGAGCTCCAACCTTTCGTTTATGGGCCTCGTTAGCTACGGCAAGCAGAGCTCCTTCGGTAAACTTTATACCGATGCTGTCGAACTCAAATTTCTTTTGATACTGCTTTATGAGCGCATTTTTCGGCTCGGTCAGGATCTTGACGAGTGCCGCCGCATCAAGCTCGTCAAGGGCTCCGATCACCGGCAGACGCCCGACGAACTCCGGGATCAAGCCGTATTGGATAAGATCGACCGGTTCGAGCTTTTTGATCGAATCAACGTGTCGCTGCTTATTGCTCTTGACCTCGGCCTGAAAGCCGAGCGATTTGTTGCGAAAACGCTTCTCGACGACCTTTTCGAGGCCTATGAACGCGCCGCCGCAGATGAATAGGATGTTCGTAGTATCGAGCTGCTGAAAATCCTGCTGCGGGTGTTTCCTGCCGCCGCCGACGGGAATATTGGCGATCGTGCCTTCGAGTATCTTGAGGAGAGCCTGCTGGACGCCCTCGCCCGAAACATCGCGCGTTATCGAAGGATTGTCGTCCTTTCGGCAGATCTTATCGATCTCGTCGATGTAGATAATGCCGTGCTGAGCCTTTTCAAGGTCGCCGCCGGCGGCCTGCACAAGCCGGTTCAGAATATTCTCGACGTCTTCGCCGACATAACCGGCCTCGGTAAGGCTCGTCGCATCGACGATGCAGAACGGAACGCTCAGGACCCGTGCTAGCGTCTGCGCGAGCAGAGTCTTACCCGTACCGGTCGGTCCTATCAAGAGAATGTTGGATTTCTGAAGTTCGATGTCCGAACGCCGTTTTGCTAGCTCAAGGCGCTTATAATGCTGATAAACAGCGACCGATAGCCTCTTCTTCGGTTCGTCCTGCCCTATAACGTACTCATCGAGAATTGCCTTAATCTCGGTCGGCTTCGGCAGGTTCGTCCGCGTCGAGATCGCGTCCGTACGCTCATCGTCGTTTATGATCTCGTTGCAAATGTCTATGCACTCATTGCAGACATAAACGCCCGGTCCCGCAATAAGTTTGCGGACATCGTTCTGCGATTTTCCGCAAAAGGAACACGACAGCAATTCTTCCGGACGATTGAAATGAGGCATACTTCTCTACTTCTACTTCTTATCTCGATGTTCGATGACCTCGTCAATTAGGCCGTAATCCTTTGCCTGCGTTGGTGTTAGGATGCGGTCGCGTTCGACGTCCTTTTCAACCTGCTCGAAGGTCTGTCCTGAATGGTGCGCGATCAGCTTTGACGTCAATTCACGCATTCTCAAGATCTCTTCGGCCATAATGCGAACGTCCGTTGCCTGTCCCTGCGCGCCGCCCGAAGGCTGATGGATCAAAACTCTCGAATGCGGCAAAGCGAAACGCTTCCCCTTTGTCCCAGCGGTCAGCAAAAGAGCCGCCATCGAAGCGCACTGTCCGATACAGATCGTCGTAACATCGTTCTTGATGAACTGCATCGTGTCATAGATGGCCATTCCGGCAGTGATCGATCCGCCGGGCGAATTTATATAAAGATTGATATCGCGCTCGGGATCTTCGGCTTCGAGAAAAAGCAACTGTGCAACAAGCAAGTTCGCGATCTGATCGTCGATCGGCGTTCCAATGAAAATAATGCTGTCTTTGAGCAGGCGTGAGTAGATATCGAAGGCCCGTTCGCCTCTCGACGTCTGCTCTACAACCATCGGTACAAGTGCCATAGATTTATTTCCGTTAAGTCTGCAAAAACCTCAATATCTGAAGTGAATAGTCAAGTTATCTGCGGTAAATCGTTGAGAAGTTTACCGTTCTTGGATTCTACCGCTTTTATTATCAATTGCAAGCCCCAAACTTTTACGCTTCTTTTGCAGCCTTTTTCTTAGGAGCGGCCTTCTTTTTCTTCGGCTTTTCTTCTGCGTCGGTGCTGTCGGCGGTCGCGTTCTCACTTGCGGCGGCGAGTGCTGCGGCCTCGTCGATCCATTCTCCGTCGGTAACCTTTGCGGCACTCACAACTGCTTCGATCGACTTGCGTGTTCGCAAATTGTTCCGAATATTGTCGATACCGCCCTGTTTTTCCAGCGACTCGCGGACCTCATCGACCGGAACGCGATAATATTCCGAAAGCTTTACGACCTCTTCGTCAACCTCCGTCTCACTGACCGAAACATTTTCGGCCTCCGCGATCTTGTCGAGCAGGATCGCGCCGCGAACGTCACGCTCCGCCTGCGTACGCATATTTCCATAGGCAAGCTCAATGAAATCCTTCTGTACCTTCGACGGATCGATCCCGCGCTGCTGTAGGTCGTGGGCGAAGCTGTTCAGCAAATTGCGAGCCTGATTCTCGATCAAAGTGCTTGGAATTTCGAATTTATTGTCTTCAATGACCTTTGCGATGGCGTCGTTACGGAGGCGTGCGTCTGCATCGGCCACTGCCATCTTCTCGACATCGGCGCGAAGACGTGTGCGGAGATCGGCAAGCGATTCATAGCCTTCGTCGAGGCTTTTCGCCCAATCGTCATTCAGTTCGGGTACTTCAGATCGTCCGACCGATTTGACCTTTGCCTTATAATGCACTGTCTTGCCGGCCAACGCCTCGGACGTAAAGTTCTCGGGATATGCGACGGTAAATTCTTTTTCTTCGTCCTCGCTGACTCCGACAAGGTTATCGGTGAACGATGCTTCGATGTTCTCAGCGCCGAGAACGACCTCGAGGTCGTCTGCGGTGATCGGGTCTTCGTCGGGAGCGTCGTCGAACTTGCCCGAAAGATCAACAACGACGGTGTCGCCAAGCTCGGAACCACGGCCTTCGACCGGGATCAGTGCCGCCTCGTGGGTCAAACGTTCGTTGATGAGGTCCTCGACCTCTTTGTCTTCGACAGGGCGAACGCGGCGCGTTACCTCAATGCCTTTGTAGTTCGGCGTCGCGACCTCCGGCATCACTTCGACATGAATGTGCAGCGAGAGCGGTTCCGTGCCGTTGACTGCGACCGTTTCTGGGTTTTCGAGGTGCAGATGCGGCTCCGTCAGCGGCGTCAGATCGTGTTCGCGTATCGCTTCGGCTACCTGCGTCGGGATAACCGCTTGGAGGACTTCCGAACGGATGTCTTCCTTGTAGCGGATCTTAACGACATCCGCCGGCGCAAATCCTTTGCGAAAGCCCGGTACGACCGCACGCTTTGCGTACTTTGTGACAGCCTTGCCATAGGCGGTTTTCACCGTCTCGGCGTCGATTTCTATGTGGATCTCTCGTTGAGTCGGGGAAACTTCTTTAAGCTCAGTCTTCATCTAAAAAAAGCATAGCCCAAACGCGGGAATCTTGTCGAACGGAGGCAAACTAAAGTGTCGGCTCGGCCCAGGCCGCAAGCTCATTCCCAGCCAGGTCCTTAAAGTGAAAACGCTGTCCGCCGGGAAATGAAAATATCTCCTTTGTGATAACGCCGCCGGCATTCTTGACTTTCTCGTATGCTGCGGCGATGTCGGAAACATAGATCACGATTAACGGCGCTTTCGACGGCCCGTCCGCATTGATCCCGCTACCGACCCCGCTGCTCTTCGTATCTGCGTAGTCATCGCCCCATTGCTGATATTCCCAACCGAATACACTGCCGTAAAAGCTTTTGACCTTCGCAAAGTCCTCGGACGTCGATGCGGGCAGTTCAATATAGTCGATCTCGTTGTGATTGCTCATATTGGCGGTGAAACAAAGAACGGCGCGAAATTTGGCGCCGTATCAATGCGTTGGAATTGTTGGTGCCGAGGGCGAGACTCGAACTCGCACGTCTTTCGACGCTAGATCCTAAGTCTAGTGCGTCTGCCAATTTCGCCACCTCGGCACATCTCGTCGGGAACGCGGCGAATTGGAAGCATAGCATTCGACCAAAGCAGCTGACAATACCTGCCTATTTATTTATGTATTTTCGGTCGTATTCGTCCCAAGACATCTGAATATCGTCAGTTCCAAGCCGCGACCGGGGTTCATACCCGAGAGCCTTTGCCTCGATCTTTTTGAAGAGCTTTACGCCTCCGTAGATGAGTCCGCCGATCACTGCGATCCAAAAAAGATACCAGATGAGCGTCGAGAGAAGGCCGAGCGCCCAAAGCGCCGCGAATCCGGCAAAAAAGATACCGATTATTGCGAGAATGACCTTGATGATATTCATATGCAGTTGCCTCCTTGCCCCTAGACTTGATACGAAGAAGTAGAGCCGGATGTTCGTAGTATTTTAGCGCTATATCGTATAATCTCTCGTATTTTGCAATACTAAACCGAGCAAACTGTGACACAAACGACCATAACGATCAAAGATCTCGCGAATATTCTCTCGGCTGAAATTTCAGGCGATCCGACGCGGGTTGCCGCCGACGTTACGCACGATTCCCGGCAAGTACGCGAAGGAACGGTCTTCGTCGCGATCAAGGGATCGACCGTTGACGGCCACCGCTTCATCGACGATGTACTGAGGCGTGGAGCCTCGGCGATCATCTCCGAGCAGCCGCGTCCCGACGGCTTTGAGGGAACTTGGCTACGCGTTGAAAATGCTCGAAAGGCTCTCGCCGTGGCCGCAGCCGCCGTGAACGGCAACCCTTCGCACGACCTTCATCTCGTCGGGATCACAGGCACGAACGGCAAGACCACCACGACGTATCTTTGTTTCGCTCTGGCAGAGGCCGCAGGGCAATTCCCCGCTATGTTGACGACGGTGGAGTACCGCATCGGCGAAACGAGTCAGGAAGCTATCCGCACGACGCCGGAAGCCTCGGATACGAACCGATTTCTGCGGCAGGCCGTTGATGCCGGTTCGAAAATGGCGGTGATGGAAGCCTCTTCGCAAGCGATCGACCTGCACCGCTGCGACGGACTGCGGTTCGAGGTCGCCGTATTCACAAATCTGACGCAGGATCATCTCGACTATCACGGAACGATGGAGCAGTATTTCGAGGCAAAAGCGAAGCTTTTTGACGGGTCGCTCGGCGACGTTCCGGTCGCATCGGTGGTAAATATCGACGACGAATGGGGACAAAAGCTCGTCCGGCAACTTCGTTCCGCCGGGCAAAGGGCAGTTACGACCGGACAAGATTCAGACGCGGATATCACGGGTAAGAATATTGATGTTTCGCTCATTCGCGGGACGTCTTTCGACCTGGAAACATCGATCGGATCCGTCCGAATAACTTCGCCGCTCGTCGGTAAACCGCATGTTTACAATATGTTATCGGCGGCTGGCATCGCTGTCGAACTCGGCTACGACCTTGAGGCGATCAAGACCGCATTTGCAAAATGCATCGGTGCGCCGGGACGTTTTGAGCGTGTGCCGCATGATGGCGATTTCGCCGTCATCGTCGATTACGCGCACACGGATGATGCGCTTAGGAACACCCTAGGCACAGCGAAAGAACTGACGGATGGTCGGATCATTACAGTTTTCGGTTGCGGCGGCGATCGAGACCGTACAAAAAGGCGGCCGATGGGCGAGGCGGCGGGCGAAATGAGTGACATCGCGATCATTACTTCGGACAATCCCCGAAACGAAGATCCGCTGAAGATAATCGCTTCGATCGAAGAAGGCGTGAGGTCGAAAACTGAGGCTTACGAGATCATAAGCGACCGTCGCGAGGCGATCGGACGCGCGATCGCTTTGGCAAAAAGCGGCGATGTCGTGATCATCGCGGGGAAAGGCCACGAACATTATCAGATCATCGGCGGCGATAAATTCCATTTCGACGACCGTGAGGCCGCTGCGGAATCTCTCGCACGCAGAAGCGAAACGGCCTAACCTTGCCGTGATTCTCTGACGATATTTACAAGAACCTCGCGTTGCTCGAAAGAGAGCGAGTCGAACCGGACGCCAAACCCGATCTCAAGTACGTGATTGACTATGACGCCCGTAAACAGAACCTTCATACCGTCTGCGAGCGGCAGGTAGATCTTCACGGCCGAACCGTCCTCGACATTTCCTGAACTCAAGACGAAACAACCTTCAAAACTGACATCGCTGAGCCCGCCGGATTCGCGAACCCCTGAAACCTCAAATTCGGAGGGGATATCGATCGGATATCGGGTTGTGCTTCTGCGGTCTTCGCCGCTGCGTCTTTCTTGTTTTGACATCGTGCTATGTTTTTACTCCTCCGCCTCCTTTGTTGAAGGCCGCGATCTGGTCAAATAATAATACACTGGAAGACCCAAAATAATCAGCCCAATTCCTGTAAAAGAACGCGTCGGGGAATTCCACATCGTATTGATGAGCAACCAGCCCGCGACCAGCAGGAAAATGACCGGAACGACAGGGTAGCCCCAGGCTTTGTAGGGCCGAGGCAGTTCGGGATATTTTCGGCGATACACAAAGATCGATGACGTTACCGCGGCATAAAAGATCCACGAAGCGAATATCACATAATCGGTCAGCGTATCGAATGAACCGGTCAGCACCAATGCCATTCCAAGAACCATTTGAAGCAGCAATGCTTTAATAGGAACGCCTGTGATGCTGAGGCTGCCAAGCGGCTTGAACATTAGCCCGTCGTTCGCCATCGCGTACGGTACGCGTGAACCAGAAAGGATCGAGGTATGCAATGTACCGAGCGAGGAGAGCATCAGTCCGGTCGCAAAGACTGCCACGGCCGCGCCTGTTGCGAACTGAGCGATATTCCCGCCGAAGAACATACTGACGACGACCTTGCCGACGGACGAATCTTTTGAGATCGAGGCGATCGCGGTCGGGTCGAGCACGTAAAAATACGCAACGTTCGTAATGGTGTACAGAATGATGATGAGGAAGGTACTGCCGATGATCGCAAGCGGAATGTTGCGGTTTGGATTCTCGACTTCTCCGGCGACGAACGTCAGATTATTCCAACCGTCATAACCCCATAGGGCCCCGATCATCGCCGCTGCAAAACCACCGATGAAGGAGTACGACGGCGAGCCGTAATTCACGGCCGCATCGACGCTTTCACAAGTTCCGCCGCTGTTCAAAAGCGAAAAGTGCGAGAGATCCCCCGTCGCCCAAAGGAAAGCGCCGCCGGCAACGAAGACGATCAAGGCGATCTTGACTCCGGTCAGCACGGTCGCTATTCGTCCGCTTATCGCGACCGTCGCACAATTTAGCGTCGTAAAGATCAAGATCGCCATTAACGCGACGACCTGAAGTAGCGTTACGCCGTGCGAATATCCTGCCAGATCGAGAACAAAAAGCTGCTGAGAAAGCTGGTTCCCTAGAAAATCATTGAGCCCGATCGCGAAGGCCGTGGCGGCGGCGGCCTGCGATCCCGGCTTTGCAACGAACATCTGCATCCAGCCGAATAAGAAACTCGACAACCGACCGTATGCGTCTCGCAAGAATACGTATTCACCGCCCGCAGCTGGCTTCATCGCGGTAAGTTCGGCGTACGTAAGGGCACCGGCAAGCGATAGAAGTCCGGCGGCGATCCATGCGGTCAGGACCCAGCCCGGCGTGCCGACGTTACAGGTCATCACGCGTGCCTTCAAAAATACGCCCGTACCGATGACGTTGCCGATGATGATCGAGACCGCTGCGACAAGGCCGAGGCCTCGAACGAGCGTTACACCGTTATTCGAACCAGATTCCATAAGTAGCTTGTGTCTATTCCGAAAAACCTTTGGGATATATTACGCGAATCGCGACGAATTAAAAACAAACCGCAGTAACGCCAGTTTGGCTGGATAGTGCGCGAAACTGTTGCTAGAATCCGATGCGTGCCTGAAATAATGATTTCGGCGGATGAACTCGTCGGTCGCCTGCTCGATATCTCGCGGGATACACGCGTTTGCATTCTAGACAGTTGCGGCGTCGGGTATCTTGATTCGCATCTGCTGATCGCGGGGATCGATCCCTACGAGACGACTGAATTTTCTCACGGTGAAACAGCGATCCTTGAAAGGGTGAATAGCTTGGTCGAAGGCGATCTTCCCTGCATCTTTACGCTCTCGTACGAGTTCGGGATGGCTCTCGCCGGACTCCCATCACGACAGGTTGCCTCGGACGAACCTTACGCCTTTCTTGCCCGGTTCGAAAATCTCGTCGTCTATAACTACTCGTTAGGAAGAGTTCTCGTGCTCGGCCGTGACCATAAAAGGATCGCCGAGCATATATTAGATTCGAATGGCACTGCCACGCCTTACGCACGTTCGAAGTCAAAACTCCTCTCGGCCGCATTCACAAAACACGAATACTTCGCCGCCGTTCGCGAGGTTCAAGACGAGATACGTTCGGGTAATACGTACCAAACTAATATCACCCAAAACTTTACCGTTGCACTCGGCGGTTTGGTTCCGCAGACCGTATTTTCGAACCTTCGACGCGACCACCCGGCAGCATTTGCGGCGTTCATTCAGCGAGAAGATTCGACCGTGGTCTCCGCATCGCCCGAAAGATTCTTTCGAACAAAGGACGGAACGATCGAGGCTTCGCCGATCAAGGGAACAACCGCTCGCACTGGAAACGAGGCTATTGATCGCGAAGCCCGGTATCAGCTTTTGCACAGCCGAAAAGACCTTGCCGAGAACACGATGATCGTCGATCTCTTGCGGAACGACCTCGGCCGTGTTTGCGAATTCGGTTCGGTCGAGGTCGCAAAGCTTTGCGAGATCGAGGAACACCCGACTCTTTTTCACCTTGTTTCAACGATCGTCGGCCAACTAAGACCCGAAGCGGCATTTTCCGATGTCGTAAGGGCGCTGTTTCCCTGCGGCTCGATCACGGGAGCTCCAAAAATAAACACAATGAGGATCATCGACCGCCTCGAAAAAACGCCTCGCGGGCTTTCGATGGGAGCGATCGGATATTCGATTCCGGAAAGTTTTCGAACAGCGGATTCCGGCCTCGCTGCCGGAATCGACACGAGCGTTGCGATCAGGACGATGACGATCCGCAACGATATTGCCTCATTCTCGACCGGCGGAGGCATCGTGAGCGATTCGCAGCCCGATCTTGAGTACTCTGAGATGCTTTTGAAGGCAAAAGCCCTTCTCGCGGCGTTGGAACTCGATGCCGGCGACATTTTGTAAACAATTCCGCTCAGCAACGTGCTAATATCTGAAATGAGTTCGTCCCAAGACGCGAAATACGAATTCACACCTCTCCCAAAGTCACAGGATGGCGAATTATTACGAAGTTCTGCGGGTCGCGCAGGATGCGACAGGCGCCGAAATAAAGTCGGCCTATCGCCGCTTGGCGCGAAAGCTGCACCCGGACAAGAATAGCGGTGCAGTGGACACCGCACGCCGTTTCGCCGAGATCGCCGAAGCCTACGAGATCCTCGGCAACCCAAAACAGCGAGCCCAATACGACCGCCGTATCCTCGACGCACAATTCCGCGGCAACGGGCATTCCGTCTTCACCTCAACTAATAAGCATGCAACTCGCTGGCGGCAAATGGTTTACGAGCGTCGATATAACGACATCCTGAACCGAATGATCGCCGAGGAACGCCGCGAAGCCCTGGCCTTTCAGAAGGTCGTCTATCCGCTGTCTGCTTTTCTTGTTTCGGCGATAATTTCGACGGTCGCTCGCCCGCATATCTTTTCGGACGCTGAAACCCTCGGCAAGATCGCGATCATAACTCTATTTACGATTGGCGTCATTCACCTGATCGGTCGGATCCGCGACGGCTTCGTCCGCTACACGTCATACGACGACAATATCCACGATTCGATCCTTGACGACCGCGATCGCAAAACGCCCGCACGATCAAGATATGCGGTTGCGGCTACGCTTCTCGGCTCGATCGCCGGCGCTTTTTTGATCGGCTGGCTGCTCGGCATTTTTTTCACCTTTCCGGCAGATCTCGCTCCGCAGGCATTCGGCCGTGATCTGAATCCCGAATTCATCCTTTATCCGCCTATAATCACGTTCTTCGTGGATCTGATGCACTCGCTCGCTGCAAGGCTCGAACGCCGGCCCGCTGACGTTGACAACATCGGCATCTTTCGCTAAAATTTGGAGTTTGTCTAAAAAGACATACTGAATTCAAGAAATGGCGAATCATAAATCTGCAGAAAAACGCGTCCGTCAGACGACCAAACGCAACGCGATCAACCGTAGCAACCGCAGCGAACTCCGCACTTCTATCAAGAAACTTCGTGCGGCGGTTGCTGCGAGCGACAAGACCGGCGCGACCGAACTCCTTACGCCGACCGTCTCGCTTATCGATAAGGCTGTCAACAAAGGAATCATCCACAAGAACACGGCTGCCCGCTATAAATCGCGGCTTACAAAGCACACGAACAACCTCAGCTAAGCTTTGAGGTGTCCGGCTGGCTTTACGGCCCGGAACAACTAAGCCCGGAAGGGATGACATTTTCTTAACGGAAAATTGTCGTCCCTTTGCTTTTTGCTACAATCAAGCATTCCAAAACCGATACGGCGATCTTGCCTTGATCACTTCGGAAACGACCCATTTTGTGAAGCTTGCACTCGATACATCCATCACCGAACTTTACCGCCACGGGATATCGAATCTTTCGGCGGGGATGGCGCGCAAACTCGCTCTGGCCCTCGCCACCGCGTCGGACAAGCGGAATGTCGAGGAAGTCAGCGTCGAGGACCTTCTCAACTATCTCCCGACTCGATACGAGGACCGTTCGAACTTTCTTTCGCTGGATAAGATCGAAGGCGGCGTTGAGGCCGCGGCCGAGCTTTTCGTGCGGAACACTGCGGGAATTCAGGTCGGAAAGATGCGTGACCGAAAGAAACCGCCGCTGTACCTTTTTGAGATCACGGCAGGCGACCGGGAACGTATTCACAGGCCCGTAACCGTCAAGTGGTTCGTTTCCGGCAAAGGAGCGAACGATATCGTCAATTGGTATTCGAAGAAGTTCGCACGCGGCACTCGATTTGTCGCGTACGGCCTCTGGGAACTCGACCGCCGCGGCCAGATCGGGTTGAGGGTCGGGAAGCCGGACGAGCTTGAGATTTTGCCGGCGATCGACGGCGGACTGTTTTTGCCGGCAAGCGTAGCCGAAGACACTCCGGAAGAGGAGATCCTCGATCCCGCGCTTATCAGCATACACACCGGTCGCGTGCCGATCTATCGAAAGCTCGGAAATTTCTCGACAAAGAAATTAAGGGAAATTCTACGCTCAGTGCTGAACGAACTCGGCGAGATCGCCGATGACCTTCCGCTCGACCTCCTCTCGAGGCAGTCTCTCCTTGGCCTGCGCCAGGCCTACGAAGAGATTCATTTCCCACCCGAGAACGCCGTAATGCAGGATTACGAAATGCACCGAAGCCCGGCACATCGGCGTCTAATCTTCGATGAATTCTTCTGGCTGGCATTCGCGATGCGGATCCTCAAGGGCAAACGTGAGCACGAACCGAAAGGTGCCGTCATTGAAGTCTCGGAAGAAGGCAAAAAACGGCTCGCTTCCCTTCTTCCGTTCGAACTGACCGCAGCACAAAAAAAGGTTGTTGGCGAGATATTCGGCGATCTAAAGGGCGATCGTCCGATGAATCGCCTTATTCAAGGCGATGTCGGAAGCGGCAAGACGATCGTTGCCTTCCTTGCGATGATGGCAGCGATGGAGAATGGATATCAGGCGGCCTTGATGGCACCGACCGAGATACTCGCCGAGCAGCATTTTCGCAATGCTTCGCGCATTTTCGCCGATACCGGCTATCGCGTCGAACTGCTCACCGGCGGACTAAAGACGTCTGAACGGAAACGCGTGCGCGATGCGATCAGGTCCGGCGAAGCAAACCTCGTGATCGGCACCCACGCCGTCGTCCAAGAAGGCGTCGAGTTCGATATGCTTGGACTTGCTGTGATCGACGAACAGCATCGCTTCGGCGTAATGCAGCGTGCCAGGCTAAAAGAACTTGGCACGAACCCGGACGTACTCGTGATGACTGCGACTCCGATACCGCGTTCGCTCGCGATGACGGTTTACGGCGACCTTGACGTCTCTGTCATCGACGAACTTCCACCGGGCCGCACGCCCATAAAGACGGTCGTCTGCGGCGAAGACCAGCGTGCGGGCATCTATCGAGGGATCGAACGCGAGATAGCACTCGGCCGTCAGGCATACGTCGTCTATCCGCTCGTAAAAGAATCTGAGAAACTCGACCTAAAAGCAGCGACCGCGATGCACGAAGACCTTTCTGTTCGCGTTTTTCCGCACCTGAAGATCGGACTGCTTCACGGCCAGATGAAGTCCGCAGAGAAGGACGCCGTGATGGGTGCATTCGCTGCCGGTGAGCTGAATGTGCTCGTTTCGACGACAGTGATCGAGGTCGGGATCGACGTTGCGAACGCTTCGCTTATGGTGATCGAACACGCCGAGCGTTTCGGCCTTTCGCAGCTTCACCAATTACGCGGCCGCGTCGGACGCGGCGCCGAACAAAGTTTTTGTGTGCTGCTTACAGGCGACAAGAAAACGACCGTCGCCCGCGAACGCTTAGGGATAATGGAGCGTAGCTCGGACGGCTTTGAGATTGCGGAAAAGGATCTCGAAATTCGCGGCCAGGGCGAACTTCTGGGCACACGGCAGTCAGGCCTGCAATCGTTCCGAATCGCGAATATTGTACGCGATCTCGATGTTCTTTCGGTCGCACGCGAAGAGGTTGAGAATTATCTCGGCCCGAAGGAGGCCTCCGCCGAGACAAAGCTTCTAACGAAGGCTGCCGAGCGGCGAAAGTCGCTCGCTCTTGGGAAGATCGGATGATCGCGTGAAGCAGAATCCAAAAAGATGCGGATCATTTCTGGACAATATGGCGGACGATCGCTCAAAAGCCCACCCGATCATCGGACTCGGCCAACTTCCGGGCGCCTTCGCGAAACTCTCTTCAATATTCTTGCGCCGAGGATCGACGGCACGCGATTCCTCGATCTATGCGCAGGTTCGGGAGCGATAGGCATCGAGGCTCTTTCGCGTGGCGCGGAATTCGTAACCTTTGTCGATCGGTCGAAGAAGTCTTGCGCCCTGATCGAAGAGAACCTCGACAAACTCGGCGTTCCTGAGGATGAGACCGAAGTGCAGAATTTTGAAGCCGAGACCTTCACCGGACGAACTCACGAACTGCCGTGGGACATCGCCTTCTACGATCCGCCGTACGATGCCGATTACTCCGTCGTCCTTCACGAGTTTGGAGACACGAGCGACCTTTTGACCGATGACGGAATTCTGATCGTCGAACACCTTGCCAGAAAAGCGATGCCTGAAGTTGTTGGCTCTTTAAGACGCTGGCGTGTGCTAAAACAAGGCGACACGCACTTAAGTTTTTACGAAAAAGCCTGACGCCATATGAAGATATTTGTTTGGCTTTTACTCGCTCTTATTTGGAGCTCGACCTGGATATTCATCAAGTTCGGGCTCAAGGATCTGCCGCCTTTTGGATTCGTCTCCCTGCGCTTCCTGCTCGCTGCGGCGATTCTCGCCCCTTTCGTACTCTTCCGAAAAGACGGCGGCATCCCAAAAGACCGGACCCAATGGCGGCTGTTAGTTTTGACCGGAATTCTTCAATTCACGATCAACTACTCAAGCGTCTTCTGGGCGGAACAGTACATTACGTCAGGCCTCGCGGCTGTTCTTCAGGCGATGATCGTCGTCTTCGGTCTCATCCTCGCTTGGATATTCCTGCCTGCGGAAAAGATCACTGCACAAAAGATCGCGGCGGTCGGACTTGGCGTCGTTGGAGTTGCGGTGATATTCATCGATCAACTGACCGTCCATAACGAATTGGCATTCGCGGCATGCGTCGTGATCGTTGTGGGAGCGTACGCAGCGGCGCAATCTTCGATACTAGTAAAAGCAAAGGCGGCGTCGATACGTCCCGAGGTCATCGTATTTTGGCAGATGATCTTCGGCCTTCCGCCGATCATCATCTACAGCCTTCTTACCGAAGGCAGTCCGCTCGACTATCATTGGTCAGCAGTTGCCGTCGGCAGTATCTTCTATCTTGGGTTCGTCGGGACGGTTGTCGCATTTTGCTGCTACTATTGGCTCTTGAATAGGATAGAATCAACAAATGCGATGATGATCTCGCTTGTTACGCCGTTGCTCGCCGTCTTGATCGGCTGGTTAGCTTTAGGCGAAACTCTGCCGGCGCAGACCGGCATCGGCGGCGTGCTGATCATAGCAAGCGTCGCTCTTCTCGTATTCAAAAAGAGGCGGATCGCCGCACAAGTAGCGGATTAAGCCGCGCGAATATCGACTAAAATGAGATTCAATTTTACAACCGCAGGAGAGTCGCACGGCAAGGCTCTCGTTACGATCGTCGAGGGAGTGCCGAGTGGCGTCGAGATCCAGAAACCCTCGATCGACCACGAATTGTGGCGGCGGCAACAAGGTTATGGTCGCGGCGGCCGTATGAAGATCGAGACCGATACGGTCGATATCCTCTCGGGGGTTCGCCACGGCAAAAGTTTAGGCTCGCCGATAACACTTCTTATCGAGAACGACGATTTCGTCCACTGGCAGGAGATAATGTCGTCGGAGCCGGAGGTTGAATTGCCGAAGAACACGCGTGTCGTAAAACGCCCGCGTCCGGGCCACGCCGATCTTGCCGGCGGACAGAAATTCGCCACTCGGGACCTTCGTGATATTTTGGAACGCGCATCCGCTCGCGAAACCGCCGCACGCGTCGCTGCCGGAGCCGTCGCAAAACAACTCCTTTCGGAATTCGGGGTCGAGATCAGAAGCCATATTATTAAGCTCGGCCATGTGCAGGCCGTTCCGCTCTCACGCGAATGGGATGACATCGCAAAACTTCCGGTCGATTCTCCGCTGAATTGCGTTGACGAGGTCGCACAGGAAGAGATGATACGGCTGATCGACGAAACTAGAGATGCGGGCGATACGCTCGGCGGCATTTTCGAGGTCGTCGTCCGAGGGCTTCCCGTCGGGCTCGGCAGCCACACTTCTTGGGAAGATAAACTCGACGGCAGGATCGCAAGAGCCGTGATGTCGATCCACGCTATCAAAGCGGTCGAGATCGGCACCGGTGTCGGCAACGCTGGAAAGCCCGGCTCGGAGGTTCACGACGAGATCGCTTTCGACGGCGGGAATTTCCGACGGCTCACGAATAACGCGGGCGGCCTCGAAGGCGGCATCACTAACGGTGAAGAGTTGCGTGTGCGCGGGTATATGAAACCGATCTCGACGCTCAAAAAGCCTCTGCGGTCGGTCGATATCGATACGAAAGAAGAGCAGTCGGCCGCCTTCGAGCGATCTGACGTAACCGCGGTCCCGGCGGCGGGCGTGATCGGCGAAGCGATGTTGGCGATCGTACTTGCGAACTCTATGCGCGAGAAGTTCGGCGGCGATTCGCTCGACGAAATGCGTCGGAACTACGATTCGTATCTTGCGGCTATAAAGGCGTATTAGGAAGCACTATTTCCCAATATCCTTCCGATACTGCATTCCCGGCCAAGAGATCTTGGAAACGCCGTCGTACGCATGCGCAAGGGCGATTTTGAGGTCTGCTCCGACCGCCGTAACGCCTAGTACACGGCCGCCGGCAGTTATGAAATTGCCTGCGGCGCCTTTGGCTGTTCCAGCCTGAAAGATAGTTACATTCGGAACCTGTGCGGCCTCCGCAAGTCCGCTGATCACGTCGCCGGTACGTGCCTTCGCCGGATAGCCTTCAGATGCAAGGACCACGCAAGCTGAACTTCCCTTTGTCCACTTAATGTCAAGTTTTTCTAAATTGCCCGATAGCATCGCTTCGCAAATATCGACGAGATCCGTCTCAAGCCTTACGAAGATCGATTGTGCTTCAGGATCGCCGAAACGAACGTTGTACTCGAGCACCATCGGGCCATTCGCCGTCATCATAATTCCGAAGAAAAGAATACCGGAAAAACGAATGTTCTCGCGCTTGCAAGCGTGAAGCGTTGGTTTAATGATGTGCTCGGCAATATCTGTCAATTCAGCTTCGGAAAGGAGAGCATCGTCCGAAACAGTGCCCATTCCGCCGGTGTTCGGGCCCGTGTCGCCGTCGCCTATGCGTTTATGATCGCGAACGGGCGGCATAAGAGCAAAACTTTCCCCATCCGTAAACACAAGAAGCGAAACTTCCCGGCCCACAAGGCATTCTTCGAGAACGATCTTGTCAGTCGCCGCGGAACCGGCGATCGCACCGAGTGAATTGATCGCCTCGGTTGCGGCGGCACGTCCCTTTGCAACGATGACGCCTTTGCCCGCAGCGAGGCCGTCAGCCTTTACGACGACGCTGGAATCCAGCCCGCCGAAATCACCGCTCTCAAGTTCCAAGATCGCAAAGTCGGTCGAGTGGGACACCGTAAATTTTGCGGTCGGTATGCCGTGGCTTGCCATAAAGCCCTTTGCGAAGGCCTTGCTGGATTCGAGCCGAGCTCCCTTCGCTTTTGGCCCGACGATCCGCAGTCCGCGGCGTTCGAACTCATCGACGATCCCCAAGGCAAGCGAAACCTCGCCGCCGACGAACGTAAGGCTGATATCGTTAGTCGCAGCAAATTCTGCGAGCGCCATCACATCGTCCGCCGCGATATTGACGCAGTTCCCAACGTCCGCAATGCCGGCATTTCCCGGAGCGCAGAAAAGATTTTCGGTTCGTGGCGAACGGCGAAAGGCCGTACATATCGCGTGTTCACGCCCTCCGGATCCAACGACTAGAATATTCATAAACTTACTTTAGCCCTGCACACTAAATTTAGCCTTGACAGATATTTAGACTAAGTTGTAACGTCTTTTATTATCCTACACCGTTGGATCCAAGAGCGTCTAATTTGTCGTTCGCCTCCCCTAGGATCTTGGTGTATCGTTGCTCGGCCTTTGGCGCCTTACTCGAAAGAGTTTGTTCGTAAATTTTTTAGAACTAATGATTACGTCGGATCCTCACAATTTGGACAACGACGGGAGTCCCGGGGAGCAAGTTTCCCCTGCACTTCCCGATATGCCTATCTACTGCATTGACTGCAAGCAGGAGTTCACTTGGACGTCCGGCGAGCGGTCGTTTTTCGAGCAAAAAGGGCTCACAAACCCGCCGAAGCGTTGTAAACCCTGCAAAAAAGCAAAGAACGAACGTGTTGAGGCTGCTCTTGCCGCAGCAGACGGTCAGCGCCAGAAAGTAGCCGTTCGCGTCGAATGCGCATCATGCGGGCGCGAAACGACCGTTCCGTTTTATCCTTCGCAAGGCCGCCCGGTCCTTTGCCGCGACTGCTTTCGAAAATAGATCGACCGACATCACCGCCGTAACCCATATGGGTGGCAGAGCTTCTCGCGAAAGGCAACGTGCTTTTAAAGCGAAACTAATAGGACTTGGACTTAGGTTTGATGGAAATGAGTAGGGCGGCGACTCCCA
>DAORTR010000011.1:0-32742 GCA_035432765.1 Pyrinomonadaceae bacterium | reverse complement strand
AAGACGCACGAATCGATCGTGTATATTGACAAGGATTCGGCGCCGCGGATCATGCCGAACGGCGAGGATTTCATCCTTGAGGACCTGCCTGTGGGGACGCGGGTGATATATCCGAATCCGCCGATCAAAGGTTTGCCGAACCGTGAGGCGGCGATCCGATACGCGCTGAATCATCCGCTCGAGATGGAGCCGCTTTACGCTCTGCTCGAACCGGGAATGCGCGTAACGATCGCGATGGACGACATCTCGTTGCCGTTGCCGCCGATGGCGACGCCCGATATGCGCCAGACGATGCTCGAGATCGTGCTCGATCTGTGCGCGGCGAACGGTGTGGACGACATTCACTTGATCATCGCAAATTCACTGCACCGCAAGATGACCGCGTGGGAGATGAAGCGTATGGTCGGCACGGCGATCTACAACGAATATTATCCCGACCGCTATTACAACCACGACGCCGAGGCCGACGACGAACTCGTTACGCTCGGCCACACGCGGCACAATGAACCGCTGCGCGTTAATAAGCGCGCGATCGAGAGCGACCTGCTGATCTATCTAAATATCAATCTTGTGCCGATGGACGGCGGGCATAAATCGGTCGCGGTCGGGCTGTGTGATTACGAGAGTCTGCGGGCGCATCACGAACCGCAGACGATACGCGATTCGCATTCGTATATGGATCCGCCGGCTTCGGAGCTGAATCACAAGGTCATTCGGCTCGGTAAACTTGTCGATGAGAACTGCAAGGTGTTCCACGTCGAGACGGCGTTGAACAACAAGATGTTCTCGGACGGTTACGACATCCTGACGCGAAATGAGGACGAATTCTCATTTATGGACAGGATGAAATGGGAAGCGATGGCGCGTACGTTCTCGAAGATGCCGCGAGGCGCACGGCGAAAGATGCTGCACGCGATCCCCGCGCAATACGAACTGATCGGCTGCTATGCGGGCCGCACCGAACCCGTACACGAAAAGATACTTGAGCTGAATTATCGGCAGTACGAAATTCCGGTAAAAGGGCAATGCGACATAATGATCACGGGCATCCCTGACATCTCGCCGTACAACGTGTATTCGGTGTTGAATCCGCTGCTCGTGCAGGTGATGGCGCTCGGCTATCACTTCAATATGTACCGGAACAAACCGCTTCTGCGCAAAGGCGGCGTGATGATAATCACGCATCCGTGCTTTGATGAATTCGACCCGAAATTCCATCCGTCGTACATTGAGTTCTTTCATCGTCTGCTGCCGGAATCGCGTGACGCATTCTATCTGCGTGAGAAATACGAGCGCGAGTTCGCGTCGAATCCCGCGTATATCGAGATGTACCGCCGGGGCAATGCGTATCACGGCGCGCATCCGTTCTTTATGTGGTATTGGGGTGAGAACGGCCGCCAGCACGTCGGACACGTCATCGTCGCCGGCGCCGAGAACGCCCACGTCCCAGAAATGCTCGGCTGGGAACGCGCCGATAACCTCACCGAAGCCATCGCAATGGCACGATCCTATATGGGCCGTAACGCCGAGATCACAATGCTCCACCAGCCGATCATTGGCCTCTGCAGCGTGACGGATTGAAATAGCTGTCAGGTGACTGGTCATTATGCTGGATTGGTAGATATGAAAACAAAAACTCGAACAATTAGCGCAACAGAATTCAAGGCGAAGTGCCTGCAAATATTTGACGAACTAGAGGGCGAAGGTATTGTTGTCGAAAAACGGGGAAAGCCCGTGGCTAAGGTAATACCGATCCGCCCGGTCGATAACTCTGGCTTCATCGGCTCAATGAAGGGGCAGATCAAGATACACGGTGATATTTTCTCGACTGGGATCAAATGGGATGCGGAATCTTGATACACACATTCTAATTGCAACGATCAACGAGGAATTGAGACCGACCGATCGAGAGGGAAAGGCTGTTTATATCTGACATCGTGCTGTAGGAACTGGCGATGCTTGTCCAACATAAGCGGCTCGAACTTGATATGGATAGCCCAGCATTTCGTCGTTCGATGCGATATCTGACCGTCGTGCCGATATCTGTCCGGATTGCTCGCCAGAGTGCGGCCCTTGATTTCCGCTCCGATTCGGCTGACGAGATCATTGCCGCAACAAGTGTTGTTGAGGGAATTCCATTGCTGACGCGAGAAGGAAAGATATTGAAGTCGAAGATTGTCCCCTTGGCGATGTGATGACAGGCGCTTTGTGTCTTGGCCGCAACGCCGAGATCACAATGCTCCATTAACCGATATTACAAAAGAGTTAGATAGAATTTATTTCGTTTTTTGGAAAGAATCTATACCTCAATTTCAAAGGGAATTCAGCTCCTTTTTGTATTAAGAAAGTTAGTATGGCTAAGAAAAAGACGATTTTGGTCGTTGGGACGGAGATCACGATTTCTACTCGTGGTGAAAAGGATTTCATTTCATTGACCGATATTGCCAAATACCGAAACACCGTTGAACCATTTTCGGTAATCAATAATTGGATGCGGAGCAGAAGCACGATTGATTTTATTGGGCTTTGGGAAGCCTTGAATAATCCTGATTTTAAACCTATCGAATTCGAGAGGTTTAGAAATGAAGCTGGCAATAACTACTTTGTGCTTTCCCCACAACGATGGATCGAATCCACCAACGCCATCGGGATAGTTTCAAAATCCGGTCGCTATGGCGGGACTTTTGCACATAAAGATATTGCGTTTGAGTTTGCTACCTGGATCTCATCTGAATTCAAATTATATCTGATAACAGAATTTCAGCGGCTCAAGACGGACGAAAACAAACGGCTGAAACTTGAATGGAATTTGCAACGAACGCTGGCGAAGATCAATTATCGGATCCATACAGATGCGATAAAGGAAAATTTAATTCCGGCTGAACTGACCCGATCACAGATCAATCTGGTCTATGCGACCGAAGCCGATATTTTAAATATGGCCTTGTTCGGCAAAACAGCGAAACAATGGCGAGATGAAAATGGAAATGCTGACGGGAATCTCAGAGACTTTGCATCGATCGAGCAATTAGTCATCTTGTCGAATTTGGAAAGCATTAACGCCATTCTGATCCAGCAGGGATTGTCGCAGAGCAAGAGGCTACAGCAGTTGAATACAATTGCGATAATGCAAATGACGTCGTTGATGAAGAATTCGAGCATCAGGAAATTAAAGTAAACATATAGGTCTAATGAAATTATCACCAATGGAAATATTTAAGGCGCAGACGTTATTTTTTATCAGCGAATCGTCTAGTGCGGCTGTCAACATTACGGGGTAGGGATTTTGGAGATGGACGATAGGAAGAAAGTTTGGGAAGAGTATGGGGCGAAGGATGCGTATTGGGCGGTCGTAACGCTCGATGAATTTCGCGATACGAACCTTGATGCGGATGCGAAGGATTCGTTCTTCAGATCGGGCTACGAGCACATCGCGGGTGTTTGGCGTGCGATCGAAGAGAAGTTTGGGATCGAGTTGAGGCCGCAGCGGGCGTTGGATTACGGGTGCGGCGTCGGGCGTCTGCTTGTGCCGATGTCTGAGAGATGCGCGTCGGTGACGGGCGTCGATATTTCGGAGAATATGCTCGCCGAGACGCGCCGCAATCTCGGTGAGCGTGGTGCCGAGGGCTTTCGGCTGCTGACCGATAAGGCGTTCATGGAAGACGCCGGGCGGTACGACTTCGTACACACATTCATCGTGCTTCAGCATATTGACCCGGCGATCGGTTATAAGGTCATCGCGAGAATGCTCGAAATGCTCGAGCCCGGCGGTTACGGAATGATCCACGTTACATACAAGGATCTCGCGCCTGCGTGGCGGAAGTTTCGTGGACGAATCTATCGTGATGTTCCGTCGGTGCACAAGATCGTTTCGGCAGTAACGGGCAGGAAGGGCAGCTTTATACCGACGTACGAATATGACGCCGCACGCGTCCGTTCGGCGATCAAAAGTGGCGGCGGTGTCGAACTCTTCACCGCGCAGACCGATCACGGCCTCGGCGGCGAAATGATATTCGTGTCGAAACCGTCTGACAAGGAATAGTGTTTTGATTTAACGATGGAGCCGAATTCTCAGATCGTCATTTATCAGAGCGGGTCGGGCGAGACCAAGCTCGAGGTGCGGCTTGAGAACGAAGCGGTTTGGCTGTCACAAAGGCTGATGGCCGAGTTGTTACAGACGACTCCGCAGAACATTACCATTCATTTGAAGAATGTTTACGAGGAAGGGGAATTGGCTGAGGAGGCAACTTGTAAGGATTTCTTACAAGTTCGCTTGGAAGGCGGTCGAGAGGTTAGTCGCATACAGAAATTCTACAACCTAGATGCCATAATCTCTGTCGGATGCAGGAACGATTTCGCATCAGTTAGCAGTTGAGAAAGCTGAGGGTGAATACGAGAAATATAACGAAATAGTTAAAAACACACTCGAAAGCGATTTCGACAAGGTTATAAAGGATCTGCCAAAGTTGGCGACGAAGAAGCCGTCGAGTTAGGCGTTATCGGAAGATAGTAATGAAGTTATCACCAACAGAAACACTTAAGGGCAAGACGATCTTCTTTATCGGCGGGACCGGTTTTGTGGGGAAGGTTACGCTGTCGATGCTGCTCAATAATTTTCCCGATATCGGGAAGGTCTATGCGACGGTGCGCGCGCGAGATGAAAATGAATCGCAGACGCGCTTCTGGACGAGCATCGTTACGTCGCATACGTTCGATCCTCTGCGGGAAAAGTACGGCGACGGGTTCGAAGATTTTATTCGCGAAAAGATCGTGCCGGTGAATGGCGACGTTGGGAACGAGTTCCTCGGGCTCGATGAAAAGGACGCAAAGAAGATAATGCAGGACACCGACATCATTATAAATGGTGCGGGAAATGTTACTTTCAATCCGCCGCTTGAATCTGCGTTGAGGACGAATGTCGTCGGGTCCAACAACATCATCAAGCTTGCTCGGATGATGAAGAAGCCGCGGCTCGTGCATGTTTCTACGTGTTTTGTTGCAGGAAAGCGTTCGGGTGCGATCTGGGAGAACGAACCCGTCGTTGGCTACTTTCCGCGCAAACAGGAACTAGTCGGGACGACATTCGATGTGAATCGAGAGGTCGAGGATTGCGCGCGTCTGAGCGAGCAAGCGCGTCAGGAAGCGGACGATGCCGTGCAGGCGGCGAAGTTTCGAGAACTCGCTCGACAACGCTTTATAGAAGAAGGACGCGATCCGGACGACGAATCGGAATTGAAATCAGCGATCTTTCGCGAACGCAAGATGTGGATCCGCGAGCGAACGACGGAACTCGGTGCGGAGCGCGCGGAATATTGGGGCTGGACAAATATCTACACATATTCGAAGTCGCTCGCCGAACAGATCATTGCGCAGCAGGACGACATCGTTAAATGCCTTGTTAGGCCAAGCATCGTTGAGAGTTCGCTTGCGTATCCTTTTCCGGGTTGGAACGAAGGATTTACGACGACGGCTCCGCTAATCCTGATCGCGCTTCGCGGGCAGCCAGTCATTCCCGTGAACGAAAAACTCATCCTCGACATCATCCCGGTCGATATGGTCGCGGGGGTGATCATCGGGGCGGCTGTTCGCGCGCTTGTGGACGATAACCCGCCGCTCGTATTTCAGGCTTCTTCGGGCGACTCGAATCCGAACAATATGAAGCGAATAGTCGGCCTTGTCGGTCTCTACAAACGTCAGCATTTTGATGAAAAAGAGACTGGCAACAAGATCGTAAATCGGCTTGCCGGTGCGGTCGAAGCAACGCCCGTAAAACAGCGCGCGTACGAACTTACGTCGGCTCCGATGCTGAATAAGCTCGCGAAACGCGCGGACGATCTGATGGATCGCGTAACGCCTCGCTGGGGCGGCGGCCGGATCGGGAACATCGTCGCGGATCTGAAGAAATCGACCGAGAATTTCAAGGAATCGACGCAGGCGACGATGGACGCTTTTGCGATGTTCAAGCCTTTTATGATCGACAACGAATATCTATATCGATCGGACAATGTCCGCGAGTTGATATCGTCGGTCAAGGAAAAGGAGAAACCGCTTCTTCCATGGTATCCGGAATCTCTTGATTGGTATGACTATTGGCTAAATATCCATTTTCCGGGAATGCGAAAATGGGTGCTTCCCACGCTCGAAGAGGAACTCAAGGCCGTCGAAAAGCGCTCCTTTACCTATCGCGATCTACTCGATCTTTTTGATACTTCGGTAAAAAGATTCTCGACGCGTGTTGCTATGCGGATCGAACGCAACGGCCGCAAGGAACAGTACACTTTCGAGGATGTGAACGAGTTGACACTGCGTGCCGCGGGATTTTTCGCATCGAAGGGAATTCAGTCAGGCGAACGCGTTATTTTGTTCTCGAACAATATGCCCGAATGGGGAATGGCGTACTTCGGCATCTTGAAAGCCGGCGCGACCGCGATCCCGATCGACCCTGCGAGCTCGGTCGATGAAGTGATCAATTTTGCGAAGGCCGGCGAGGCGGCGGCGATCGTGATCTCGCCGAAATTGCTTGAGGAGAACAGCGAACTGATCGAGCGGTTGGCTGAGGCATTTGCTGCGGCATTTGCTGCGGCCTCGAAAGGCAAAAAGGCAAAGGCCGGCGAAGGTGTGCCGCAAATATGGACATTTGACGAGGTCTTTGAGATCGAGACAGAGATCGAAGAAGCAAAGCGGAACGCACTTCTACCTCAAAAGATCCCGTCAAATACGGTCGCGTCGCTGATCTTTACCTCCGGCACGACCGGGACGCCGAAGGCTGTGATGCTGACACACAAGAATTTCGTGAATATGGTGTCGATGCTTTCGAGCGTGCTCGAGATGGATCTGACCGACGGCGTTCTATCCGTTCTGCCGATGCACCACACGTTCGAATTTTCGGCCGGATTCTTAACCCCGTTCTCGAACGGAACGCAGATCACGTATCTCAACGAACTTAACGCAGAGGAACTTACGCGCACGATCGAGCACGGACACGTTACCGGGATGGTCGGCGTGCCGGCGCTTTGGGAGATGCTGCATCGCAGGATAAAGACTAGGCTCCGGGAACGCGGCGATTGGATCGCGGACCTTGCGGACAACGTGATCGATTTCAATGCCTGGATCCGCGATAACACTCCGTTCAATCTCGGTCCGATCGTATTTTTTCCGATACATCAGGGAATGGGCGGAAAGATACGCTATCTTATCTCCGGCGGTTCAGCCCTCAGCGAGAAGGTGCAGAAGGATCTGCACGGGCTCGGGTTCACCGTTCTCGAAGGCTACGGGCTTACGGAATCATCACCCGTGCTGACCGTCACGCGGCCGGGCAATAAGCTGTTGAAAGGCAGTGTTGGTACGCCGCTTCCGGGTGTCGAGGTGCGGATCGCAGACCCGGACGCGAGCGGAGTCGGCGAGGTTATCGCCAGAGGCCAGAACGTTATGGCCGGGTATTTCAACAACGAAGATGCGACCGACGCCGTACTTCAGGATCGGTGGCTGCGAACAGGCGATCTCGGGCGGATCGACGAGGACGGCAATCTATTTATTGTCGGCAGATCAAAGGACGTCATCATCGATTCGAACGGGAAGAATATCTATCCGGATGAGATCGAGGATCTATATTCGAAACTTGCGAGCATAAAAGAACTGAGCGTTGTCGGCCTTCCGGATGCGGACGGCGGCGAAAAGATCGCAGCCCTCGTCGTGCCTGATTATGAATATGACATCGCGTTGTCCCGCACGGAAGTGAACAAGCTTATCGAGACGCACTTCCGGGAAGTGGCCGCGGGCCTTCCGTTCTTTAAGCGGGTGAAGGTGATGCACGTTACGCCGTTCGAACTTCCGCGTACAGCGACGAGAAAGGTGAAGCGGCCGGAGGTCGTCGCCATGCTCGAGAAGCTCGAGGAGCGAGCGCGTTCAAAAACGAAGTCGATCGTGGAATCAAAAGGCGACGATAACGTCGCGTGGATACGCAAGATCGTCGCAACGGTCTCCAATCGACCGCTCGGCGATGTGTCGATAGACGACAAACTCGCCGACCTGGGATTCGATTCGCTGATGTTCGTCGAATTGCAGGCGGCGGTCGAGGATGCGGGCGGACGGGTGCTGTTGCCGGACACGCTCAACGAGGTCCAAACCGTCCGCGAGCTTCTGACGGTCGTAAACCGCGTTGACAAAACGAAACGTCTCGTCGGCGAACTGAAAATCGAGGATCAAAAGCCTGACGACGACGATATCTACATTCCGTCGCTCGTCCGACGCGTCGGGAACGCCGTCGTCGATCTTGCGCAGGACACGCTGTATTCGAAAGTTCTCGATACGACGATCGAAGGGCAGAATAACGTGCCGCAGCACGTGAATTTCATTGTTACGCCTAATCACGAATCGCACATCGATACGGGGCTTGTTAAGCGAGCATTGGGCAGCGAGGTCGCGGAGCAGACAGTTGCGGTCGCGGCAGCGGACTATTGGTTCGACACGAAGTACAAGCGGGCGTATATGAATAATTTTACGACGCTCGTTCCGATCGAACGCACGGGCAGCCTTCGGCAATCGCTGCGCCACGTTACGCGCATTTTGAATGACGGCTACAACGCGTTGATATTCCCGGAAGGTACGAGAACCCTAACGGGCGAGATCGCCGAGTTCAAGCCCGTGATCGGCTACTTAGCGCTAAATCAAAAGGTCGGTATCCTGCCGATCTATATTTGGGGAACGTACGAGGCATTCCCGAAGGGAATGACGATACCGAAACGCGCGAGCTTCGGTGCGAAGATCGGCGCAAAGGTCGGAGCCTTCCTAGCTTACGAAGATCTGCGCGAGATGACGGACGGTGTGCCGAATACCGAGGCGTATCGCCTTATCGCGGCCCGCGTGCAGCACGAGGTCGAAAACCTTCGCGACGGCACACGGCGTAAATTCGATGTTGCCGCCGTACGAAAAGAATGGCGTGCCGAACGACGGAAAGCCCGAAAGGCAGAGCCGATAATTGATGAATAGCCTGCGGCTGAGATAGAAAGATGGTAAGAACAAAAGCTAAAACTAAAGCTAAAGTATCAAAAAAAATACTGATCACGGGCGGGACGGGATTCCTAGGCTCGGAGATCGTAAGGCAGTTTCTTGCGGCCGGCGAGAAGAACCTGCGCGTGATGGCGTCGAGCGTTCCTGAATGGATGCTCGATGCAGGCGTTGAGGCGTGCGAGGGTTCTGTAACTTCTCGCGATGACGCTGCGCGTGCCGTTAAGGATGTAGAAGCCGTGTTTCATCTTGCCGGCAAGGTCTCACGCGATAATTCGGATGCGGCCGCAATGAATCGAATTCACCTCGAAGGCACGCGCCTCCTTTGCGACGCTGCTGCCGAGGCAGGCATCGGCACGATCCTGCTCGCTTCGTCGAGCGGCACGATCGCCGTAAGCAAAGACGACGAAGTTGTTGACGAGACCTTCCCGTCGCCGGTCGAGGTGCTTTCCCGCTGGGCGTATTATGCGTCGAAATACTATCAGGAACGCACTGCGCTGCTGAACTTTGATGGCGAAGGCAAGCGGCTCGTGATTCTAAATCCGTCGCTTCTGTTAGGCCCGGGCGACGAACGTCTGTCATCGACAAAACCGGTGTTGGATTTCTTGGGAAAGAAGGTTCCATACTGCCCGAGCGGCGGGCTGAATTTTGTTGATGTCCGTGATACGGCGGCAGCGTTTATCTCCGCTCTCGAAAAGGGACGGCATCAGGAAAAGTATTTGCTCGGCTCCGAGAATATGCTGTTCGCGGAATTTTTCGGGAGGCTCGGAAGATTGTCGGGCGTTAAGGCACCAAGCCTTCGAGTGCCGAAAAAATGGGCTTTGGCCGGTGCGTCGATGATCGATTCGTTATATTCGAATTGGGGAAAGGCATCGCCGGTCGCACCGAACGAAGTGGATCAGGCAGAGCACTTTTGGTATTTCGACTCGGCGAAGGCGAAGGAAGAATTAGGCTTTTCGGCCCGCGATGTACAAGAGACTCTGAACGATACGATCGGCTATATCCAAAAGCATTTTCTCGGCGGCGGCGTATTTTGATCTCTCCGGAATTAGGTCAACAGATCGCGGCGCATTAGTCTTCTGGCGAGTGTAATGACCAAAGGTTAAGGTTATGGAAAGATCTTCTAAACTCATCGCGGTGTTGGCGTGTTTGATGCTCGTGGTCACTGCGTTCGGGCAGAAGGCTAAGCACGGACGCGAGATAAATAAGCCGAAAGGATATAAGGCTCCCCCGATCGCGGCGTCCGCCGAAATGAACGAGTTGCTCGCAAAGGCAGTTCAGGCGACACTCGACGAATTCAAGGCGAAGAATTTTGCCCCACAGGATGTATCTTCGACGCTGATCGTGCTCGATGAAAAGGGCGTTGAATGGAAGCAAGGCGAGGTTCGCGGCAATGAGCGGATCTATCCTGCGAGCGTTGTGAAGTTGTTCTATATGGCGGCTCTCGAACGCCAGATCGAGGACGGCAAAGTTACCGTTACCAATGAACTCGAACGCGGGCTTCGGGATATGATCGTTGATTCATCGAACGAGGCGACGCAATACATTCTTGACGTCCTGACCGACACATCAAGCGGAGCCGAGCTGCCGAAAAAGCAGTTCGAAGCGTGGCAATACAAGCGAGATCGCGTCAACCGATATTTTGCGTCGATGGGCTATGAGAATATCAACGTGAACCAGAAGACGTTCTGCGAAGACGCTTACGGCATCGAGCAGCAGTCGCGGAATTACAAAGGCGAGAACCGCAATATGCTCACGACGAATGCCGTCGCGCGGCTACTCGCCGAGATCGCTGCCGGACGGATCGCGGACAAGACGCGAACGGCAGAAATGATGACGCTTCTTCACCGCAACCCGTTCGCAAACGGTGCGGACGATGACCAAGCGCACGCCTTTACGGGACGGTTGCTCATCGATAGAAAATTGACGGGTACGAAGCTTTGGTCAAAGGCAGGTTGGACCAGCAAGACGCGGCACGATGCGGCATATATCGAGATGCCCGGCGGATTAAAATTCGTTCTCGTAACCTTTACCGTCGATCACGCGAGCGAGACCGGCTTAATACCTGCGTTGGCGGGGAAGGTGTTAGACGCCTTAATGGCGGCGGAGCGTTACTGAAGGTCGCAGACCTCGATCACTTCGGCGAGTTCGGCCGCCGGGAGAGGTTCTCTGATAATGTAGGCAAATCCACGCTTTAACAGATCTTTCGCTTGCGCTGCAGGAACGGGACGCGAGAAAAGATAACCTTGACCGAGTCCGCATTTTAGTTCACGGAGTTTTTCACGCTGGCTGCGCGTCTCGATGCCTTCAGCAACGACCTCGAGGTCGAGGTTTTCGCCGAGCATAAGGACCGTTTTCACGATCAATGAGCTTTTCTGATCCTCATCCATCGCTTTAACGAACGAACGGTCGATCTTTAGTCTTTGGAACGGGAATTTCTGAAGATAACTGAGACTCGAATAGCCGGTACCGAAATCGTCGGTCGAAAGCCCGACACCTAAACGCCGCAGTTCTTTGAGCACCTTCAACGCCTTGTCGCTGTGCTCCATAACCGTGCTTTCGGTAACCTCGAGCTTTACCTGTGATGGCCGCAGTCCGGAGAGAGCGATGGCTTCGCGGACCTGAGCGGTCAGCGTCGGATGCATCAACTGCTTCGCGGAAAGATTCACGCTGATGCTAAGCTGGCGGTTCGCATCACGCTGCCATAGCGCAGCCTGGCGGCAGGCTTCGTTGAGGATCCATCTGCCGATCTGGATGATCAGCCCCGTCTCTTCCGCAACGTGAACGAACTCCTCCGGCCCTACAAGGCCATGGTCAGGATGGCGCCATCGAATTAGGGCTTCGAACTCACCGACGATGCCGGTTTCAAGATCGACGATCGGTTGATAGTGAACCTCGAACTGATTCTTTTCGACCGCGTGCCTGAGGTCGGTCTCGATCCGCAGCAAGTTCATATTGCGGACGTGCAGTTCCTGGTCGAAGATCTCAAAACGAGCTTTTCCGCCTTCTTTAGCACGATACATCGCCGCGTCCGCATCGCGTAGGAAGTCTTCCGGCGTGCGGTGTATCTGCCCTGACAGAACGATGCCAATGCTCGCCGTCGTAAAGACCTCGTAATTGTCGAGTTTGAAAGGCTCGGAGATCCTTGTTTGCAGCCTCTCTGCGATCTTTGAGACCTCGTGCGGATCGCCGCTTCGCTGCAAGAGGATCGTAAATTCATCTCCGCCGAGCCGTGCGACCACATCTCCGGGTCGAACGCACGCGCTCAGTTTCTCGGCGATCGCGACGAGAAGCTTATCGCCGATCGTATGGCCGAGACTGTCGTTGATCACCTTGAATCGATCCAGGTCGAGGAATAGCACGGCAAACTGGGCGTATTCGCTGCGCTCGCTTTTCGCGACGGCGTCACGGAGATGATTCATGAACGCGGCTCTGTTCGGAAGTTCGGTGAGCGGGTCGTGGAGAGCGTAGTGGCGAAGACGTTCTTCGGCGAGAGTGCGTTCGGTTATATCGCGAAAGCAACAGACTCGGCCGACAGGCACGCCGTCCGTCAACTGCGGTTGGGAGTATCGTTCGTAAATGCGGCCATCCTTGAGCCTTACGAGCGAATCCGTGGCCAGACCCGGGTCGCCGTATAAGGCGTCGAGCTCTGAGAGAAAAAGGTCGGGTTCTTGAAGCTGCGAGCAGAGATGGGCGATCATTTCATCCGCATCCTGCGATGGTTTTACGCTCGCCGGCAGTTCCCACATATCACGGAATTTTTTGTTGTAAGTGATGATCTGCCGGTCGAGACTCATTACAATGATGCCGTCGGCAGTTGATTCAAAGGTTGATGAGAACAGCGAGACGGTCTCGTGGATCTTTTGTTCGGCGATCCTCTTTTGGGTGATGTCTCTGCCGAGGCCTTGAACGCCCACCGGGATGCCGTCCGCGTACATCATTCGAGTGCTGACCTCGAGGCTTACCCGTTTACCATTCTTTGCGATGATCTCGATCTCGTACATCGTCGGCTTGTCGCGTTCCGATACTCGAGGCGCCATATTGCTCGCGGCCTCGAGAAAGTCCGGAGCGACAATGTCTGAGTAGTTCATTCGCAGAAGTTCTTCACGCGAATAGCCGGAAACCAATTCACCGGCACGATTGAGAGAGGTGAAATTCCCGTCCATATCGTGCGTATAGATGAGATCGTTCGCATTCTCGACCAGGTCGCGGTAGCGAGCTTCGCTATCTCGTAGGGCTTCTTCGGCACGGCGGCTGTCGGTTATGTCCTGGATCGTTCCGAACATACGCTCCGTACGTCCGTTCGCGCCGATGACGGTCTCAGCTTGCGTCTTAAGGAGGCGATCCCGGCCGTCAGGCAGAACGATGCGGGCTTCGACGTCGAAGAACTTGCCTTCCTTTATCGCTGAGACGAATCCTTCCGAGAATATTGCCCGATCCGAAGGGCGGATCGCGTGATAGATGAATTCAATGGTCGGGTCGATCGACCGAGGCTCGTAGCCGAATATTCGATAGACCTCGTCCGACCAAGTGACAACATTTGCGGTCGAATTGATCCCGTCTTTAAGTTCGAGTTCCCAACTGCCGAGGTGCGTGATCCGCTGAGCGGCAGCGAGGTTCGCCTCACTCTTTCGCAGAGCCTCTTGGGAGTTGCGGCGGTCCGTGATATCGCGGGCGATCCCCTGAACTGCGAACGGCAGGCCTTCCTTGTACGCAAGGCTGCTATTGACCTCGAGCGTAACGCGTCCGCCGTCCTTTCGGATGCAATCGACCTCATAGATGGTTTTCGCCTCTTCGCCCGTAAGCTTCCGGCGGAGAGCCTCCTTTGTCAGGTCCAAGTTGTCGGGAGCGATCACGCTGGAGAGATTCATCTCTAAGGCTTCTTCCCTTGAGTATCCGAAGACCGATTCGCCGGCCTTGTTGATCGAAGTATAGTTCCCTTCAAGATCATGCACGTAGATAATGTCGCTCGCATTTTCGAATAGCTCGCGATATCGCGCCTCGCTTTCCCGCAGCTTTTCTTCTGACTCGATGCGGCCTGCAATATCCTGCCAGATCACCATACCGGCGAAGATCGCGCCAGCCTCGTCGCGGATCGGAAGGATAGTTGTTGAAAAGAAACCTTCGGCGTTCGTGTCCAGCCGAGTTTGCGTCTCGCCGGCAAGGGCTTTTCTGTAGTGCTCAGCCCACACTTCGCTTTCTGTCTCGGGGAAGACGTCGAAAACCGTCTTGCCTTCGAACGTCTCGGTCGTCCAGTTTCGAGCAGCGAGTTGCGAGCCGTCGGCGAGCAAATACCGCAGGTCGTGATCGAAGATCAGGACGCCTGTATCCGGGATGTTCTTTGCAAATGCGCGATACAGATGTTCCCGGCGTTTGATCTCGGAATCCGCCAGCATCTGCGGAGTAATATCGATAATTACGCCCTGCCAGCAGACGGGAATCCCGTCTTTGTCCTTGATAAAGCAGCCTCGATCGCGGATCCAAGCAACGGTTCCGTCGGCGCAAACGATCCGATAGACAAAATCGGTATTCTCGCCGCGCTCCATTGCCTCGCGGGTTTTGCCGAGGACCTCTTCGCGGTCTGAAGGATGAGTAATGCGATCCCAAATATCGGGCTTGTTTAGCCAATCCTCGATCGGATAGCCGAAGCGCTCGAACGAACGACTGATGAAGAGCGGCTTGTGAGGCGGCATCGGCGTAACCGCATAGAACATCGCGGGCAGATTTTCGATAAAGCTTCGAAAAATACTGTCATCCGCCGCAATGATCGGGAGATTGGCGGCAGTTTTCGCAGCGGTCCCGGCGATTTGTGTGTCTTCTTTTGTGGTCTTCATGCCAAAAACGTAGGAGGTGGTGAAGAAGAATGCGGCGGTTATAAATGATCGATCTGAACGGGCGGTCGGTTTTAAGAAGTGCAGGAAACGAAGAAAAGGACAGTAAAATCGAAAGCCAGCGAAGTTCGAAGCCTCCGCGCTTGGACGCAGGCGACTTCTAATAGTAGCATAAAGGGCAGAATTTCAGCTACCATTTTTTTGACGCCGATCTTTCGAGATCTGCCCGCATTTCGAGTATTTTTTTCTCGATCTTGAGCGCCATTTTTCTGGGAGCATACCAAAACGATATGAAAACGATAACTGCTTTATTCATAGTGTTTGCAGCCTGCATCGTAAGTTTCGGACAGACGATGCCCAAGGATGCCGATCCCGCGCTTTGGCAGCGGGCTTTGAGTATCCAAAAACGTGCGATCGTGATCGACGGGCACAACGACATAACTTCGCCGATGGTGGATGAAGATCTCGACCTTGGGACGAGCACGCGCGGGAAATTTCACAAGGACGGCGATCCATTCCACACGGATATTTCGCGACTGAAAGACGGCGGTATTACGGCAGAGTTCTTTGCGATCTACGTCTCCGGTTCGACGCTTAAGACGGGCGGCGCGATGCGACGCGCGATGGACCTCATAGACGCGACATATCGCGAGGCCGAACGCCATCCAAGAGATCTGTCAATGTGTACGACCGCCGCCGACATTCGTCGGGCAAAAACACAGGGAAAGATCTGTACTTTGATGGGCATTGAAGGCGGTTACGCGATCGAGAATTCGCTCTATGCGCTTCGCGACTTCTATCGGCTCGGCGTTCGCTATATGACGCTCACGCACAACGTCTCACACGATTGGGCTGACGCTCACGGCGATGTGCCGAAGAATAACGGATTGTCGGATTTCGGCAAGGACGTTGTCAGAGAGATGAATCGCCTAGGGATGTTCGTCGATATCTCGCACGTTTCTGAGAAAGTGATGAACGACGTGCTTGATGTTTCGACGGCGCCGATCATCGCGTCGCATTCTTCCGCGAGAGCTCTCAACGACCACACACGCAACGTTTCCGACGCAGTGCTGCGGCGAGTTGCGAAGAACGGCGGCGTCATAATGGTGAATTTTTATCCATCTTTCCTTGATGCGCGTACGAACAAAGAGGAGAACGAGCGGGCCGCACGCCTTAAGCCTCAGATCGATGCGCTCCGCGAGAAGTTCAAGGACGATCCCGACGGGTTTAATACCGCTCAGCGAAAGTTGTTTACCGAGAATCCGATCTATGTAACTCCTTACACACGCATCGTTGACCACATCGACCATATACGCGATGTCGCGGGGATCGATCACGTCGGCATAGGTTCTGACTTTGATGGCGTTCCATTCCTGCCGGCCGGTATGAATGGAGCCGAAGACCTGCCGCTTGTAACCTACGAGATGCTTCGCAGAGGCTATTCGGAGGCGCAGATACGAAAGGTCCTGGGCGAGAACTTACTGCGTGCAATGAAGCAAGTGGAGAAAGTTGCCGGCCGCCGACAGGTTAGCGGCCAGGGGAGCCTCAAAAAGCTCAAAAAGTAGGGCTTTTTTATAGATCAGCCAACGTGGTCCCCTTTTTTCGTTGCGGAAAAAGGGGATTAGCGGTTTTCCCGCTCAAGTGTGCTATAATCCGCCCAGCCCCTAATTTGTTTCTTAATTTACTATCGCGGCCGGATCCAGCGCTTGGTTCCGGAGGGTTTCATTTCCTGCCGCATACGGATCTTCCGTTCTTTCGAAAGATTCCAAGTTGCGCCGTTTTTTCGGCGTAAAGCGGCTTTACGTCATTTGGAGGAAAAAGAAAATGCAACATTCTTCGCTCTCTGAAAGCTTAAGGACGCTTTCAAGACAAGGAGCACGTGCCTTAACCAGTATTATTTTGTTGATGGCATTGGTACTTCCGGCCATCGTTCTCGGTCAGGACCTTCGTTCTGTTCCGAGCGATTCGAGCCTTACCGATGCAAGCAGGAATGCACCGAAAGTCGCGGTAAAGCAAGATCCGAACGCGGTCTCATTCCCGCAGAAAGCGGTCATTTCCGATCAGCTTGGCAGCAATCCATGTGAATGGTCAGCGGCCACCGCTTCTCCGATCCCGATCCTCGATCAGGCTACGACGGCGATCGGCACCAATCTATATACATTCGCCGGTGTGGGCAGCGGCGCGATCCTCGCGACGGCTCAAAAGTACGATGGAACTTCCTGGAGTTCGATCGCTTCAGTGCCGGTCGCTCTCGAATTTCCGACAGCGGCGTCCAACGGCACGTCGGCGTACATCATCGCCGGTGTTGACGGAACAGGAACGAGCGTAAATACGCTATACCGCTACAACCCGGGAACGAATGATTACACGACCCTTGCTTCGGCGCCTACCGCAACCTGGAATTCGGCGTCAGTTTACCTAAACGGCAAGATCTACAAGATCGGCGGCTATGTTTCCGCCGGCGGAACGACGACATCGTCCGCGGCGCTTGACGTTTACGACGTGGCGGGGAACACATGGTCGAGCGGCGCTCCTTATCCGGTAGCGCAAGGCTGGATGTCTGCATTTACCGACGGCACATATCTTTATGTTGGCGGCGGCGTGGCGGCGGAAGCCGGTTCGGTGCCTTCAACGAAGACTTATCGCTACGATCCGGGCACAAACACTTGGGATGACGCTGCAATTGCCGATCTCCCGATCAGCCGTTGGGGAGGAGCATCTTCGGTTACATCCTATCGCGGCGGTTGGGTTATCAGCGGCGGTTACGTTGGCGGTACGGCTACGGCAAATCTTTCCGCGACGGCGGTCAAATGGGATCCCGTCGCCAATTCCTGGTCATCGCTGCCTGATATGATGGCTGCGCGTGCACGTATGACGGGCGCCGTCATCGGCAACGCATTTCACGTGATCGGCGGTCGTTCGTCTGCGGGCGGTTTCAATGGAACCAACGACAACCAACGCTTGTTCTGTGTCGACCCGAACACGCCTTTCCTCGTTGGCGGCGTCAACTACGTATCTGACAACGGCACGCCGGCAAACGGCGTTCCAGATCCGGGCGAGACGGTTACAGTAAGCCTTGCGATCAACAACATCGGCGGTACGGCAACCGGTAGCGTTGTCGGTACGCTGGCTGCGTCGGGCGGCATTGCAAATCCGAGCGGACCGGTAACGTACGGCGTGATCGCTGCGGGCTCATCAGCAACGCAGAATTTCACATTCCAAGTTCCGGCAGACGCTCCGTGCGGAAGCCAGATCACACTCACGTTCGATATCGCCGATGGCGCTACGCATTATCCGGCGACAAAGTCATATAATCTAGGCGTTCTCCAAACGGCGTTCTCGCAAAACTTTGACGCCGTAAGCGCGCCAAACCTGCCTAGCAGCTGGGTACAGAACCAAACTTCCGGTACGGGCATCACTTGGACGACCGTTACCTCGCCGGCTAATTCGAGTCCGAATTCGGCGTTCGCAAACGATCCGGGAGCAGTCAATGCAACCGCGATCGAATCACCGGCGTTCAACATTTCGTCAGCGAATTCCGTCCTGACCTTCAAGAATTATTACGATACCGAAGATACCTTCGATGGTGCGGTTCTTGAGATCAAGATCGGTTCCGGCGCTTGGACCGACTTTGTTGTTGCGGGCGGTGCATTTACCTCAGGCGGATACAACGCCGTGATAAGCACCGGCTTCCAGAGTCCGATCGGTGGTCGAAATGCTTGGTCGGGCGACTCGGCGGGATACATCACCACGACGGCAACCTTCCCGGCGTCGGCGAATGGCCAATCTGTCCAACTCCGTTGGCTGATGGCATCCGACAGTTCGGTAGCCGCGACCGGTATCAGCATCGACGACGTTGCTGTTACGAGCGGATATGTGTGCGGCGGATCTACGACCTCGGTCAAATCACGAGCCGACTTTGACGGCGACGGCAAGACGGATTTCTCCGTGTTCCGTCCGTCAGAAGGCAACTGGTATGCGCTTGGTTCGACGGCAGGCTTTGGCGTTCTGCATTGGGGCGCTGCGGGCGACGTTATCGTGCCTGGCGACTATGACGGTGACGGCAAAGCTGACCTCGCGGTTTGGCGAGCAAATGACACGCCGGGCGTTACCGACTTCTACATCCTGAACAGCAACGGCTTTACGGTTACCGGCATCTCGCACGGTTCGACGGGAGATATTCCTGTGGCGGGCGATTTCGACGGTGACGGCAAGGCCGACGCGGTCGTTTTCCGTCCGTCGGATAACAACTGGTACATCTTTGCCTCGCAGGCACAGACGACCACCGTTATTCCGTTCGGCGCATCGGGAGACGTCCCCGTTTCGATCGATCCTGATGGCGACGGTAAGGCCAATCTGGCCGTCTATCGTCCGTCTGAAGGCAACTGGTATATCCAGAACGCGACCGGTTCAGCGGTGAACGTCTTCGCATTCGGATCGGCAGGCGATCGTCTTGTTCCCGCCGACTACGACGGTGATGACAAGGATGACATTGCTGTTTTCCGCCCGTCCAACGGAACGTGGTACATCCTGAATTCCTCGAATGGCAGCGTTAGCTACATTCCGTTCGGAACTTCAGGCGATGTAGCCGTACCGGGCGATTATGACGGCGACGGCAAAGACGACGTTGCGGTTTATCGCAACGGAGTCTGGTACGTTAACCGATCGACCGCCGGATTCACAGTCGCGAATTTCGGCCTTGGCACCGATCAGCCGATCCCGGCAGGATATATTCCTGCTCAGAATTAGGCACGATCCTTAGACAAAAAGGCTGTCCGGGGCTCCCAAGTCCCGGACAGCCTTTTTACTTTAGCTATCTGCCGACTTCCTAGACGCCGGCGCCGTGGCATTTTTTGAATTTCTTGCCGGAACCGCAGTAGCATGGGTCGTTCGGTTTCATCTTTGGCGTATCGCGAACGTATGGCGTGTGACGTGCGGCCTCGGCTCCGGCCGCGTCGGCGGTTGCCATTGCACCGGTGAACGCCATTCCCGCAGCCTGCTTGCGTGCACGCTGCATCTCGAGACGTTCGAGACGCTCGCGTTCTTCCTGTTCGTCATGCGTGATGATCTCAAGGTTGAAGAGGGCCTTTGTTGCGTTCGTATCTATGCGGTCGAGCATATCCTGGAACATATCGAACGACTGCTTTTTATATTCGACAAGCGGATCTTTCTGCCCGTAGCCGACGAGGCCGATGCCTTGTTTGACGTGATCGATCGAGAGAAGGTGATCCTTCCACTGCGAATCGATGATGTTGAGCATAATGTACCGTTCGTATGCACGAAGGCTCTCTTCCCCTGCGAGTTTTTCTTTTGCGGCGTAACGGGCAGAGGCTGTTTTCCAGATCGCATCTTCGATCTCGTCAGCATTCATCGATCTGAAATCAACCCCGCAATCGACCGCGGGATCGACAGCGTAGATGTGCGCGATCTCGGCGGCATAGGTATCGGTCTCCCATTTGTCGGGTGTCATTTGGGCCGAAAGGTAGCTGCCCGTCAGGTCGCCCAAGAGGTCGTGCGCAACGCCTGTTTCGCCAAGCAAGTACTCGCGGTGTTCGGTCTCGAACATCAACTGCCGACGGAGACTGTAGATCGTCTCGCGCTGGCGGTTCATAACGTCGTCGTACTTAAGGACGTGTTTTCGTGTCTCGAAGTTGCGGGCTTCGACGGCGCCTTGGGCACGTTCGATCTGGCGCGAAACGGTCCGGGATTCGATGGCCATACCCTTTTCCATACCGAGCCATTCCATCATCGAACGCACCTTGTCGCCTGCGAATATCCGCATTAGATCGTCTTCGAGCGAGAGGACGAAACGCGAACTTCCGGGGTCGCCTTGGCGGCCTGCGCGTCCGCGAAGCTGGTTGTCGATACGGCGGGATTCATGCCGTTCGGTGCCGAGAATGTGTAGTCCACCGGCAGTCTGTACTTCCTTTGCTTCCGCCTCGACGACGCGTTTTGCCTTGGCGAGTTCTGCCTCGAACTGCTCCTCGGTCGCCTCGTCAGGGTTGATCTCCTGGCGCTTCAGATACTCGCGGGCAAGAAATTCGGGGTTCCCGCCAAGCAAGATATCGGTGCCGCGGCCGGCCATGTTCGTCGCGATAGTAACCGCGCCTTTGCGTCCGGCCTGGGCGATGATCTCGGCCTCGCGCTCGTGATATTTCGCGTTCAGGACGTTATGGGGAACGCCTGCTGCCTTGAGTTTGGCTGCGACAAGCTCAGAATTTTCAACCGAAACCGTACCTACAAGCACCGGTTGGCCGTTCGCGTGCAGTTCTTTGATCTCATCGACGACGGCATCCCATTTTTCGGGCAGCGTGCGGTAGATGGCGTCGGCGGAGTCTTTGCGGACCATCGGGCGATTTGTCGGAATGGCGACAACGTCGAGGCCGTAAACCTCATTGAATTCCTCGGCTTCAGTTTCGGCGGTACCGGTCATGCCGCCGAGCTTTTCGTACATACGGAAGTAATTCTGTAGGGTGATCGTCGCAAGAGTTTGGTTCTCTCGCTCGATCTTCACGCCCTCTTTTGCTTCAACGGCTTGGTGAAGTCCGTCTGACCAGCGACGTCCGGCCATAAGACGACCGGTGAAATCATCGACGATGATGACCTCGCCTTCCTGAACGACATAGTGATGGTCAACTTTGTAGAGCGTGTGTGCCTTAAGGGCCTGCTCGACGCAATGGAGGAGGTCCATATTCGACGGATCGTAGAGGTTCGAGACGCCGAGTAATTTTTCAGCCTTCGAAACACCCTGTTCGGTGAGAACGGATGAGTGATTTTTCTCATCGAGAAGATAGTCGCCGGTCGTAACTTTTGTTTCTTCATCCTTTTCGCCGCGTTCGAGCTGCGGGATGATCTGATTCGCCGTGTAGTATTTGTCGGTCGCCTCGTCGGAAGCGCCCGAAATGATGAGCGGCGTACGCGCTTCGTCAATGAGGATCGAATCGACTTCGTCAACGATAGCGAAATAGTGATCGCGTTGGACGAGCGATTCGACATCGAACTTCATATTGTCGCGAAGATAATCGAAGCCGAATTCATTGTTCGTGCCGTATGTGATGTCGGCGCCGTAGGATTCTTTTCGTTCGACGTCATCGAGGTCGTTCTGGATACAACCGACGGTGAGGCCGAGGAACTTGTGTATGCGGCCCATCCACTCGGAGTCGCGAGAAGCAAGGTAGTCGTTGACGGTAACGATGTGGACGCCGCGGCCCGTAAGAGCGTTCAGGTACGAAGGCAAAGTTGCGACGAGCGTTTTACCTTCACCCGTCCGCATCTCGGCGATACGGCCTTGGTGCAAGGCCACGCCGCCGATCATCTGCACGTCGAAATGCCGCATTCCGGTAACGCGGATCGACGCTTCTCGGACGGTTGCGAAGGCTTCGGGTAGGATCTCGCTCAGGATCTCCTGCTCGGCTTTCCGACGCGCGTCTTTGTCCTCGATGCCTTCGAGGTGATCTTGGATCAACGCTTTGAACTTCGGCGTCTGAGCCTTCAGCGTGTCGTCGGACATCGCCTTGATCGTCGGCTCCCAATTCTCGATCTCTTTTACGGTGGACTGAACCTTCTTCAAGAAAACGTCGCTCGACGTGCCGAAGAGTTTCTTTACTAATTTATCTGCAAACGAATTTACTGGCATAATTTCTGATCTTTCCGAGCGGCGACGGCCGCTTCCCATATTTGTCAAAGCTCTCGCGAACGGCGCATACGGATGCGGACACGTTTACGGTCGAGCAAAATTTAGATCTTTTGAAAACGATCGTGCTCTTGAGCAGTTAGGCCGACGTGTCAGAGCGGGGAAGCGGGATGGAACGAGAAGCGATCTCGGAAGAAATTGCGGCGAGATCGGCAGTTTGGATCCTTTCGCAAACTGTCCGCGTCGTTGATGGGACGAGATCCGAAAATACGGTTGCTGATGTTGTGTTCGATGTCAGGTCAGCCGTAGCGAGCTCAAGCGAGATCTGAACGAGCGACCGTCGATCGCGAAATTCTTCATTGCCTTCGACCGTCTTGTAAAGGCCGGCCGACGAATCTTCGGCCTTCGAAGCTAAGAGATCTGATATAGTGCCGGGCTGAGACCCGTCGCGAACGTCACGCTTCTGGACGAATCGGGCGTATTGTGCGGAATTTTGCGAACGAGAAACGACCTGCGGCGTGGCACCGGCGAGCACAAGCCCGAGGTACACAGCGACGACCGCTGCGGTAAGAATCGAATTTGTAGTTCTATGTTCGCTCAATTTCCTAACTCGTTCGTCCGTTGGCCGACCGTTTTTCGGTCGAAAGATTTACTTTATCATTTTGCTGCTGCAATGCACGCTCTTTTGCCAACTTTCTGTCAACGATCTTTTGGATCATTTCCTTGGGGACATTCAACTGAATGACGAGATTCCTACCCTCCGAGGAGATGGTCGTCGCGTTCAGAAGGTCGAGATCGTCCAGCGCGTTTTGCAGCTTTTCGGCATTTGCAGGGTCGTTGACCGACTGCATTTGCTTGATCGCGTCCTCTTTTTGCCGTCTCGCCAGATCGGCGAGCACACGCAATCCCGCTGCCTTGCTCGAAGCGCTTTCGGGGCTTTCAAGCTGCGAGGCCGCACGAGCTCCAAGGTTTGCCTCATCCTGCTGCATCGACATCGTCAAGGTCTTGCCGGAGAGGTCCGAAAGAATGCTCAGAAATCCGCTGTCATTGAAGGCCTCGATCGAACGCTTGAGCACCGCGACAGCTTCTTTATCCGTGCTTTCTGCGCGCGTGATGCGGAAAGACTTTTTGTCCAGATGTCCGTCTTTACCCAATTTTCCGCTTGCCTCGACGATGAATTGCGAATTTAACACGGCAGCGCGTTTGTCGTCGGGCAGGTCATTGACCATCTTTGCAAGATCCTTGAACGGAAGTCGGTTGATCTCACCGGGCGCAAGCGGTTCGGTCGGCCCCGCAGTCGGGTTTTTCGGATCGACCTTTACACCGTTCGAATTCGGGATACCGGGAATGCCGCCGTTCGTACCATTGTCAGCGACATCGTGGTCCCTTTTGTCCTTTTTGCCGTCAGAGTCGCCGAGACCCGGCAATTCGCCAACCACGGAATTCTTGTTCGGCTTCGCGTACTTGGGCTTGGTGTTCGTGATATCCGAGCCGGTCGAAGGCCGCGGGAAAGGGGTCGAGTTCGGAATTCCGGGAGCAAGCATACCGGAAGTCAGTCCGTTCGGGTCATTTTGGGCGTCGAGCATCGCTTGATACTCATCGCGGTTCGCGATCTGAAAATAGCCTTGGGGATAGTCGAGCGGGGCGTTCTCACCGCCGACATCTATCATCGTTACATCGAAATCACCGTTGCCAAGCTCAGTGTGCTCGTATTGTTTGTCAACAAAATCGCGGTCAGTGCCGAAAAGCATACTTCCGACATAAACGGCGTCAATGACGCTGCAAACACGTCCGACGAACGGACTGTCGCAGCCTTTCGTTGTCAAAAGCGAGGTCTGGGCGACGCCCACGAGCAGAAGCAAATTTACGACCGCGACGGCGCCGACAATCTTGTAAAAACGGGGCGTCCAATCCCACGTTCTCACTTCGTAGTGGAATAGGAAATCACCACTTTCAGCCGGCTTTGCCGGTTCATTTACCTCGTAAATAGACTGCTCGAACATATTAAAAATGCTGTCTTCGAAAAATATGGGCGAAAGCTCAATTTCCTTAGACGCTAAGCCGCAGTTTCACGTTGCGGCATAAATAATTATCGTAACATACACGCAACGGGGACGCGTAAAGATTCGACAATTGCGCCTAAGCGAGCCTACAATCGCGTTCAAGATGCCACGAAACCGCAAAGATCGGCCGCGCAAACAAGAAAAGAAACCTTCGCACGGCCACTTCTATGAACGTTTTGATAAACGAAAGCTTGCACCGCCAAGTTCCGTCGATCCGGCTCGTGCAAAAAGGCGCGTCGAGGGCGTCGAAAAGCTGCTTGCGGGCATTGGAGTGCCTGAAATTAAGCCGTTTAAGCCCGACGCATTCCAATTAGAGGCCCTCGCGGCGATCGAGACTCAAGATGTGCTCGTAACTGCGCCAACCGGCAGCGGCAAGACTTGGATCGCTCGAGAGGAAATACGACGGCTTGTCGCCGCAGGCAAAAAAGCTTGGTACACTACGCCGCTCAAGGCCCTTACGAACTCGAAATATACGGAATTCTCTGAAGAATTCGGTCCCGAGAACGTTGGTATCTTAACTGGCGACCGGAAGGAGAATTTTGACGCGCCACTAATCGTTGGAACGACGGAAATTTATCGAAACCAGCTATTTGACGCACTTCGAACCGGCAAAGATGTCGAGACGGACTTTGTGATCCTCGACGAGGCACATTATCTCGCAGATGAAGATCGCGGACACGTTTGGGAAGAGGCAATAATACTCTCGCCGAAGCGAATTCGTCTGCTACTGCTCTCGGCGACCGTCGGCGGCGCTGATGAATTCGCACGCTGGATCGAAGACGTTCGCGATTCGAGGGTTCGAGTCATAAAGGCCGGGCCGAGGCCGGTCGAACTTCGGGCGGCGTATCTTTCGAGCGAAGCGGAGCTTTATCCGCTTTTTGGCACGGACGGCGGATTTAACCGCGACATTGACGCACTCGAGAAAAAAGAAAGAACCGACGCCGCTAGACGCCGGTTTCCGCGCAGAAGACGCTAGAATTGCGAACTACTTCGGGGGCAGTTTGACGCCCGCCATAAGCGTGTTCACGTCTGCCTGAGGAAGCGCGATCGAGAGCGAAACGTCGTTCCCGGCCTGCGTGATCTTCACGCTGTTGATCAGACGTGCATACATCTTTTGGTCCGCGCGATTCGAATTGCCCAAAAATGCCTTGCCGATCGCCTGCAGCCCGGAAAATAATGAACCGAGCTGTTTTGAAGACGCTGGATCTGCACTCCTGAAAAGGCCGTTGAATACGAAACCATCTGCCACGGAATCGGCCGATCCTGCCATAAAGCGAAGGCTTTTCAAGGCATTGCCGACATCATCGTTCTCGAGCGGGATGATTTTTTCGAGGCCGTTCACGTTCTCCATCGAAAACGCGGCGACCGTTGTCGGCGATCGCTTCAAAAGGCCTTTGAGCGTCGGGTTGACGGACGATCGGCGCTCGATAGTTTCTATCACGCGCGACACTGCACCGGACGCAATGGTATTCGCGTCGAGAGCTACGAAGGCGGTTTCTTTTAGAACTTTGCCGGAACCGGCGGCGCCCGCCGTTTTTGCAGGTATCTTGACGGAAACTTCCATTTGGCAGATATAGACCGTTTTGCCGGAAACCACCTGCTCCGCGCAAGGCGTTTTGCTTGCTGCCATCGCGGTTGCAACGACCTGTGCAGCGTTCACGTCGCCGCGCCCAATAAAGACGGGCAGAATCTTGGGAGCCGCTCCCGGAACCTCTTGAACGCCAACGCCCACAACGACATCCGAGAATTTAAGTGCATCCGCTCCCGCTTTCGTGCTGAACATCGCAAGTCCCTTATCGACCTCAGCTTTTAGCTGCGGGTTTCCACCGAGGAGCTTCGGCAGGGCGTCATTCAGGCCTTTTTGGACGTCGATCGACACGACCGCGCTCGATGCCGGCAATAGATTGACCAAGCTTTCCGAAGTTACGGAAGGTTCGGCCGTTTGTGCTACTGCGGAGAAGGAAAATACGATCGCCGAAAGCACGGCCGCGAACATCATTCTTACTTTCATAAAAGGTTACAACCTCTGTTTAGAAATACATTGAAGCCTAACGCTAAAAGATGCAAAAAGGCTAGTCAAGAGTTTGCCGCTAATGAAGATCTTTCGTCTTTTATTACCTCGAATTCGAAACGGATCTCCTTGCCGCGAACGATCAGATTTAGATAGTGCTCCCAGAATTTTCGTGTAAACCGCATCGTGGGCCATTTTTGGTCAAGATTTATAAAGATCTGAAAGCCGAGGAGCCGCCAGAGTTTAAGCGTCGTAACGTAGCACGAGATCGGCCGAAGCCGAACGTCCGTATAGAAATCAAAGTTACATCTATCTTGGATAAATGTGTCGAATGTGTATGAATTTATGTGATTTCGATGCGTCGGGTCATTCGGCCAGTCGGGGTTCGTATAATGCGGCGCAAGCAGCCGAATTCGCCCGCCGGGTTTTGTTATCCGATGCAATTCGGCGATGAACGCCATCACGTCCGGCACATGCTCAACGACGTGATTCGAGACGACAAGGTCGAATTCATTGTCGGGGAAAGGATATGGAACTTCGCCAAGATCGTGAACAACGTCGGCATGCGAGCGCGGACTTATGTCAAGCCCGACCGCACCCTGAACCTTGTTTACACCGCAGCCGACGTCTAGGATCTTCATTGAGTTTAAAGAATATGCAGTTGGCTGCGGGTTGGCAAGGCTTGGTATGGGTGGCCAAGGAGACACGACCCTTTAGGGCCTCGGAGAATCTTGTTACTCGCTTACTGACGTGCGGGCCTCTGCAACCTTTCGCTTAGGTAGAAATGCCACAGGAGGCGTGCGGCAGTTGAACGATGCGGCCGCCAGCGTTCGGCGATCTCAAGGAACTCTTCCGCGGTCGGTTTCCTCTCTCCGCTCAAACGATTCCATGCAGAATGCAGTGCGATGTCTCCGCGCGGCATTACGTCGGGCCTCAAGAGAGCCATCAGGAGATAGATGTCTGCCGTCCAATGTCCAATGCCTTTTAGGGCGACGAGCCGGGCTTTCACTTCTTCGTCCGGAAGGTGCTCAAGTTCGACCAGGTTGAGAGTTCCTTCGCCGATAGCGGCCGCAAGTCCGCGGCAGTATCCGGCCTTTTGCCGCGAGAAACCGTCCTTCTTAAGATCGAAATCATTGATGGACAGGAAATTCTCGGGCGTAACTTTGCCGAGCCGGAATTCGAGTTTCGTAAAGCACGCTTTTGCCGAGGCGAGCGAAACTTGCTGTTCGAGAATGATCTGAAGCAGCGTGGCAAACCCGGGCTCTCGATCCCACAATGGCGGCGGGCCGTATCTCTCGTAAATATAAGCGAACGCAGGAGTTTGTCCGGCAAGTGCAGCGACAGCACGCTTTAGTTTTATCGGTCCAAGACGTTCGGGCATACAGCTTACTCGACAATATCTACCAGATAGAGGGAACTGCCGCCTCATCGAACTCGATAATTCCGGCATCGGGGAGAATATGGATGACGCGTGAAACTCCTCTTGCCTTCAATGCAGGAGCAAGCAGCCCGATGCGATGGCAATTCGCCCGGGGGATTTTGTGCGGCGACAGCGGCTTTGATTCCGAGCACATCAGAACGGAACGGTGCTCCGATGCAAGTTCGATGATGCGCGTCATACCACGTTCGAATTCTTCGGGAGAGTGGCGCAGGCGGCCGCCGGCCTCTGGGATGTGCTCGTAGCCGATCGAGTTCTCGCTAAGCAATTCCGCGAGGACAAGACGGTTGAATTGCGGCCAGCGGGAACGCGGATTCGTACGCACGTCGCAAACGAATTCGATCTCGAACTGCTGAAGCAATTCTAGAAAATACGCGAAAGCATGCCTTCCGTGTCCGATCGTGTAGATCGAAACCGGCTTCATACGAGATCCATATCGGCCATCGAGAGCGGATCGTCGAGCGGTTCCATATGCGTCGATACGATAACACCGGGAACAGCCCCGCGTATCGCCGACTCGATCTCTTCGGCGAGTTCGTGGCCGCGTTGGATCGTCCATTCATCGGGCATCAGAACGTGCGCGGAAACGAAAATGCGCGGGCCGGCAACGCGCGTTCGGAGCGCGTGATAATCGATGCCAAGTTTATCCTTATAATCCTCGAGAACGGCAACGATCTTGCGCATATCTTCGTCCGAAGCGGACGCGTCCATCAGGCCTTCCGCCGATTCTTTTACGACGTGATAACCGGTCCAGAGAATATTTATCGCGACCGCCAACGCAATGAGCGGGTCGAGTATCAGCCAGCCCGTAAAGCCGACAAGGACGACCGCGACGATCACGCCGATCGACGTATAAACGTCCGTCATAAGGTGCCGTCCGTCGGCTTGCAGGGTGATCGAACGATGTTCGCGCCCGCGTCGGATCAGGATCTGTCCGACCAATAGATTTATCACCGATGCAGCGGCGGAGATCGCGATGCCGATCCCGATATTTTCGATCGGCCGCGGGGTGAACAGCCTCTCGATCGCTGCCCATGCGATGCTGATCGCGGCCATTCCGATCAGCGAGCCTTCGAGAGCGCCCGAGAAATATTCCGCTTTAGTATGGCCAAAATTATGCCCCTCGTCCGGCGGGCGCGAAGCGACGGTCAGCATCCACAGCGCGAAAACGGCAGCGATAAGGTTAATGATCGATTCGAGTGCGTCAGAGAGCAGGCCGACGGAGCCCGTGTAAAAATAGGCGCCGGCCTTGAGCGAGATCGTTGCGATGGCCGCACCGATCGAGAGCCAAATGTAACGAGTGAGCCTTCTATCGATCATTCAGTTTTCGGATCTCATCGATCGTCTGCGGATTCTCCAGCGACGAAACGTCGCCCGCGTCTTCGCCGAGATACGCTGCTCGAATGACGCGTCGCATCACTTTAGCATTTCGTGTTTTTGGAAGCGCGGAAACGAAGTGGATCGCGGAAGGAGTGAGCGGCTTGCCCATCTCGCGAGCGACCAAAGCCTTTAACTTTTCTTCCAACGGAACGCGGACACCCTCGTCCGAATCGCCGGTTCCTCCGGCGAGGAATTTACCCGTGTCCCTGTTCCGTACAACGATAGCGACCATTGCGGTTCCTTTGACTTCGTCGGGCACGCCAATGACGGCAGCTTCGACAACGTCAGGATGCGAAACGAGAATGCTCTCGACCTCCGCGGGGCCGACGCGCTTGCCCGCAACTTTCAAGGTATCGTCGCTGCGGCCGAGGATATACCAGCAACCGTCCGCGTCCTCCATCGCCCAATCGCCGTGCACCCAGATCCCGTCGAAACGCCGCCAATATGCGTCGAGATAGCGTTCCTTCTCTTCCCAAAAGCCGCGTGCCATTCCGATCCAAGGTTGTTTTATCACTAACTCGCCGACGTGCCCGCGTTCGACAGGCTTCCCATTTTCGTCGAAAATATCAACGTCCATTCCGGGACATGGAGCGGGAAATGAACACGGTTTTATCGGCAAGATCGGATTGCCCATCAAAATGCCGCCCGCTATTTCGGTGCCGCCGGAGTAGTTCACGATCGGTAATTTCCCGCCGCCGACCTCGTTGAAAAGCCACCACCACGGATCAGGATTCCAAGGCTCGCCCGTCGAAGCGAGAACGCGAAGCGAACTGAGGTCGAAACGCTCAAAAGGCGCTCTTGACCGGACCGCAGGCGTCCCGCCTGCAACGCCACTCTCAGGCAGGCGGGACGCCTGCGGTCCAGTCGAGGACGTTGGCTTTTCTGAATGAGCCGCTAAAGACCGGACGAGTGTCGGCGAGATGCCGAGGACTTCAACCTTGTGCTTTGCACAAAACTCCCACATTCGGTCGGGCGTCGGGTAATCGGGCGCTCCGTCGTAGATGCAGATCGTCGCGCCGTTGATGAGCGCGCCGTAGATCAGCCAAGGCCCCATCATCCAGCCGATGTCCGTGTACCAGCAGATACGCGTGCCTTTGCCCACGTCCGTCCCGAACGCCATATCCTGCGCCGCCTTGATAGGAAAACTCGCGTGCGTGTGGGCGATGCCTTTCGGCTTTCCGGTTGTCCCTGAGGTGTAGAGGATGATAAGCGGGTCTTCGGCGACGGTAGGTTCTGCTTTTACTTTATAGCCAATTTCACGATTGTCAATAGGCTCTTTCCATAGCATTCCCTTGCCGTGAAATTCTCTTCGCTCTTTCTTTAAGTCCTGCAAAAAAAATATAACGCTATTCTTTTTGCTCTGCTCGTCACGTTTTTGACGAAGTCCAGCGGACACCTCTTCATCGACACGGAATTGTTTAGGATCGCGTAAGGGCTTGTCACGCAAGTTTCTAATGTGTTGTGAAAGATCGCTACGATACGCGATCCTTTCTTCTTCTGACATTGCTTGAAAAGCTTCGGTGATTTTTCCAATATCTTCCTGCTCACTTGTTACTTTATGTCTTGGGGGTATCGCTATGACAAGTTTAATAGTTGGACACATCATAGCCGCTTCAAATCCATAAGGTTTTGTTGGCTTGCCGCGTCTTGTCATGCCGGTGAAAGTAAATAGTGCTTTGGCTTGTACAGCATTCATACGACTTGCGATCGCCTCTACGCCGTAACCCGAAAAAACAGGTACCGCGACCGCCCCGATGCGATTTATCGCAAGTAGAGCAACAATCGTCTCTAGGAGCATCGGCAAATGGATTCCAACTGCGTCGCCCTTCACCAATCCTTTATCAATCAGCCCGGCTGCACAGTTGTCAACTTCCTTCCGAAGGTCTGAATAGCTAATGGTTTCGGCTAAACCGTCTTCGCCTTCCCAGATCACCGCAGGCTGGTCTTTCATCTCGTCCGTCTGCCAACGGTCGAGGCACATTGTCGTGATGTTGAGTCCGGCTGTCGGAACGCGGACGCCCTCGTCCGCACTCGCCGATTCCTCCGGCGAAACACGGGTTCGGGCCTCGTCCTCATTGCGGACGGGGGCGTCCGCGTTCCGAAGAAACCATTTCGGAAACTCTGGACCGTCGGAAACATCGAGGAGCTTTTCGTATGGTGGGTCGAATTTGATGTCGAGGAATTTCACCACCTCTTCGGTGAATTTTTCGACATCTCGGATAGAAAACTCGTAGAGTTCGTCCCACGTCGAGACGCCGACCTGTTTCATAAACTGGGTGAGTCGAGCGCGTTCGATCACCTCGGGCGTCGGAGTCCAGGCAACCGGCTGGCTCTCAAAGGCATTCGTATCCTGCATAGTACAAATCTATTGAAAGGCGGCCCGAAAATCCAATGGACACCGCATTTTCAAGTGCCAATTTGCAGCGAGTGCCGCTTGCGGCCATAATCTTCGATATAAGACACTTATGCCTGATGCTGCCTTGAGCCTTGCACTTCCTAGTGGACTTTTCGCGGGAAAGACCGCGATAGTCACGGGCGCGTCGAGGGGCGTTGGGCGGGCGACGGCGATACGTCTTGCGGAAGGCGGGGCGAACGTCGTCATCAACTATCTATCAAATTCTGCCGAGGCTGCCGAAACTGCTCAACTGTGTGCGTCTAAAGGAGTTAAGGCTGTTTCGATCGCGGCCGATGTCTCGGAATTTACAGGTGCGCAGGCTGTTGCTCGCGCGGCCTTGGAAAACTTTGGCCGCATAGACCTGCTTGTTTGCAATGCGGGCATCTGGGAAGGCGCTCCGATCGAGGAAATGTCCGAGGACGTTTGGAATAAGGTTCTGAACACGAACTTAAGATCTGCTTGGGCGACGACGAAGGCATGCGTCCCTTCGATGAAGAAACAAGCTTCGGCCGCGATCGTTCTTGTATCTTCGACCGCAGGCCAGCGCGGCGAGGCGAACTACTCGAACTACGCTGCATCGAAAGGCGGCCAGATCGCGTTCACGAAAGCGCTTGCGAGCGAATTAAGCCCGACGATACGTGTGAACGCTGTCGCGCCGGGCTGGATCGAGACGGCGATGGTCCGACCGGCGTTCGAGGACAAGGAATACGAAAAAGAGGTGATCGATTCGATTCCGCTCAAGCGAGTTGCGACGACCGACGACGTCGCGCTTTCGATCTGTTTCCTCCTCTCGGACTGGTCGCGCCACATCACCGGCGAGATCCTGAACATCAACGGCGGTGCGGTTTTGTGCGGCTAGAAAAAAGGCGCTTGACACGAAGCTCGTCGTTAAGTTAGTTTGAAATCACTCGGACACGTGCCGAGTCGTTCTTATGAACAGCATAACGCTCAAACATAAATGTATGTGTTGTTGTCGCATTAGCGG
>DAORTR010000010.1:0-32867 GCA_035432765.1 Pyrinomonadaceae bacterium | reverse complement strand
GCCCACGCCATAAGCGCTACGAGTATGATGCCGAGAATGAGTATTTCCATCGAAAAAAATGCTTGTTATGAAGCTTTAGCCGCTAATTGACCGCAGGCCGCGTAAATATCGCGACCTCTCGGGGTTCGAACATACGCATCGACGCCGAGCGATCCGAGCGTGCTCTTGAAGGCCGCGACCGTCTCGGGCGAAGAAGCGTCGTAATCAAGCTGTTCGGCGCCGTTGTGCGGGATCAGGTTGACCTTGAACCGTTTCAATTTGTACCGCTTGAGCAGTTCTGCAAGTGTACGAGCGTCGTCGGGCGAATCATTCACGCCGCCGAGCATCACGTACTCGAACGTGAAACGCTCGCCGCGTTTCAGGCTCCTCTCGAAATTCCGCGCGGCCTTCATCAGCGCATCGAGATCCCACTTTTTGTTGATCGGCATCAAGCGGTCGCGAAGTTCGTCGGTTGCCGCTGTCAGCGAGATCGCAAGATGCGGCCGGTCGTCTAGCTGAGCGAGGTCGTCGATCCGCGGGACGATCCCGGCGGTCGAAACAGTTACGCGATTCGGCACGATGAAGAGCCCCTTTTCATCCGCCATAAGGCGAAGGGCTGCGATCAGATTTTCGAAGTTAAGAAACGGTTCGCCGGCTCCCATTCCAACGAGATTCGTGCCGTGCGGCGTTTCAACTCCGACGCCGTAAACGTCATTTAGGACGATCACTATCTGCTCGACAATCTCGCCCGCGGTCAGATTTGCAAGCAGGCCGAGCTTTGCCGTCAAGCAGAAATCGCACTTTAGCGGACAGCCGCTTTGCGACGAGAAGCAGATCGTGTCGCGATTCTCGGTCGGCAAATATACGGCCTCGACGGGCTTTCCGCTCGCGGTTCTCATCAAGTACCGACGTGTGCCGTCGTTCGAGACGAATCGCGATTCGACCGAGATCCGCGAAATATCGGCAGCCTCCGCGAGTTTTGTGCGAAAGGCTTTGGGGAGACTTGATATCTCGCCGAACGACCGAATACGCTGTTCGTGTGCCGCCCGAAAGACCTGATCTGCGCGATACTTCGGCTCGCCGAGGCTCGTAACAAGCTCTGCGAGTTCGGCGCGGGTCATCCCCAAAATATGCGCTTTTTCAATCACTCGTTAGTAGTTTACCGTAAAATACGGCGTTTGTCGGCGTTGTTGGCTCGCGTACGCATCCGAACGGTATCGGTGTGCGAATATATAGGTAATGGCAGAGCACATTTTTACCGACACGTTGGAGATCGACCGTCCGCTGGATGAAGTTTTCGAGTTCTTTGCCGACGCGCGGAATCTCGAAAAGATAACGCCAAACGAGCTAGGGTTCAACATCCTATCGCCGATCGAAGAATTACGCGAGGGGAGTCTTATCGATTATTCGCTAAGACTTTACGGCTTTCCGATCAAATGGCGGACGGAGATCACCAAATGGGATCCGCCGAACACGTTTGTCGATACGCAGCTATCAGGCCCGTATTCGCAGTGGATACACACGCATAAATTCACGGAGATCGATCCGGAAAGGACATTGATCGAAGATGCGGTCAGATACAGGCTGCCGCTCGAACCGTTGGGCGATCTGGCACATTTTTTGGTTCGGCAGCAGATCTGCCGCATCTTTGCGTTTCGAAAGAAAACTGTCGCCGAGATCTTGGAAAAAACAGCTTAAGCCGCGGAGTTTTGGCTGCGGCGGAACCACTCGATGAATTTCGGGATGCCGCTCTCGATCTTTGTTTTCGGGTGGTAATCGAGCATTCGGCGGGCTTTTGAGATATCCGCAAAGGTGATCGGCACATCGCCCGGCTGCGAAGGTTGGCGATCGACGACGGCCTTTTTACCCAAACCGGTTTCGAGAAGTTCGATAAGCCGCAACAATTCCGTCGTCTCGCTTTCGCCGAGATTGAAGACCTCGTGCATCGACGCGTCGAACGCCATCGCCGCACGCACGCCTTGAATAATATCGTCGATATAAGTGTAGTCCCGTCGTGTCGTGCCGTCGCCAAAAACAGGGATCGGCTTGCCTTCGTCGATCAGCCGGGCGAATTTGTGTATAGCAAGATCCGGCCGCTGCCGAGCACCGTAAACGGTAAAGAAACGAAGGCAAACGGTTCGAATTCCGAACAGGTGCGAGTATGTATGACAGATGAGTTCGCCCGCAGCTTTCGTCGCGGCATACGGCGAGATCGGTTCGAATATCGGATCGTCCTCGGCGAACGGAACCTTTTCATTCTCGCCATAGACCGAGCTGGACGAGCCGAAGACGAACTGTTTCACGCCGTGTTTGCGAGCAAGTTCGAGCAAGTTCGTCGTACCGTTGATATTCGTCTCGATATAAAGCTGAGGTTCTAAGAGCGACGGCCGCACGCCCGCACGAGCCGCAAGATGCACGATCGTGTCAAAGTTTTGCTTTGCAAAGATCGGTTCGAGCGCCGCGAAATTCCGTATATCGGCCTCGATGAATTCGACGTTGGGCGAATCGGCAAAAAGCGCAAGATTCGCACGCTTTGTCTCAGGCGAATAGAAGTCGTTGAGGTCGTCAACGATCGTGATATGCCAACCGCCCTCGGCAAGAAGGTGTCCGACGAGATGCGAGCCGATAAATCCGGCACCGCCGGTTACAAGAACGTTCTTTTTCACAATGCAATACAAGCGGGGAGAGATGAGACCTTCGAAACGATAGCACCGAGAGGTGTGCGACGGCAACCGCCGCGAAGGGTTCAGTTAGCAAATTTTTGCCGAGCCTCGAATCGCGCGAGCAGTTCTTCCAAAAATCCTTCGTAGGTAAAATCCGTCTCGCTGTATCTCGGCTTGAGCTTATACATCAGCGGCAGAGCGATGCGCCACGCCATCCAAAGGCGTTGGCGTTCGCTCAAGTCCCAACGCCTGCGAAGGAAAACCTCGGCAACCTCGATCTCGTCTTCCGTGATCTTCGAAATGTCGGCGGTGAATGTTACGGGCTTTTGCACACGCGTCGTTGCGGGGTCGGCGATGCGTTTCGTGAAGGTGTCGGCGAACGTCGGAGCTTCATCGACGCGTTCGCGAATGACGACCGTTCCCGCAAAAATGTCGCCGAGCCGCTGATCGCGTGCATTCAAAAAGATCGTGATCAGCCCGACAGAGTAGATCGGAATGACGAATCCCGGCGCGGCGTCGGCGATCCGCAGAAGGTTTCGAACGATCGCTTCCCAAAGCGTGAGTGGACGACCGTCATCGCGTATGACGCGCAGCTTCATCAACCGTTTTCCGGGCGTCTGGCCGTTCCAGAGCCACTCGAAGACCGCAAAATACGACGCAAAAAGTACGAAAACAACGAGGATCATTATTGCCGTGACCCATTTCGGCGAATCTTCGAACAACGCGCTCGAACTGCCGCTTGCGATCCACGCCATTATCCAAGCGACAAGAAAAATGCTCAAGAATTGGATGAAATGATCGATGCCGACCGCCATAAAGCGATTACCGATAGACGCGAGCGAGAACTCGAGCTCGACGCGCTCGGGCGTTTCGATGATCAGGGTTTCTTCGGCAGCGAGGATGGATTCCGACATTTTCGAGTTCCAGTATTATCTTTCAAAGCCGGGCCGGATGTCCACAGGGCAGAGTCGGCGAATCGAGGATGCGGGTCAATTAAACCGCAGATCTTTGCCTTGCCAGACGACGATGATAGTGCCGGGTAAGGCGGTGACGATCCGCTCAAGGCCCGGATCCATTGCACCGCACTTATCGCATTTCCTCGCAACGTCGGTCGTCTTTCCGCCCTTGTACGCGGAATCGTACCAAATGCCGTCGCGTCGAGTGAACGTCTTGCCGCTCACGACGCGGGTTTGGGCGGGCGAGGCTGCTTGCGACCTCAACGCGCGGTCAGCAGCGGCGGGCGGCGCGGATTTCGCCCGCGCATCTGCGTCATCAGCTTCCTTGCGGCTAGCAGCCGGCATCTTTTCATTGTCCCTAGCTCCATCGCCTTGAAGTCCGGACGCGACATCCTTCTTTTCAGGCTTCAAAGCCGGTGCGCCGGACGACACCATTGGCTGAGAGGGCATTCCATTTTGTGTTTCCGTTGCTCGCTTTGCGAGTTCGTCCCCGTCGGCCTTTTCCTGCGGCGCCTCCGCGAAAGAACGCGGAGCGATCGAAGGAACATTCTCGCTTCGTCCAGTATTCGCGACTGCGGCCGCATTCGAGTTTGCCTGAGCGTTCACTTCGGGCAATGGAATTTGTTGCGAATAGACAGACTGGTTCGCAGATGTTTCAGGTGTCGCAGCCGTAGGCTTTTGCCCTTCATCTGCCGATTTTTGCGCGACGATATTCCCTTCGCCTACTCGCGAAAAATACCGCACGCCGATCAGTCCCACAAATACGACGACGAGCAATCCCGAAAGAGCCGCTGCAAAGGCCGGCATCCCAAGGAAACGCCAACGCCGCTTCGGTTCGAACACAGGCGCGGAAACGGGTGTTTCCGGAACTGCCGCTTCGTGCAGATCGACGGCGGCCGCGAATAGTTCGCGGCACGTGTCGCAATTTGCGGTATGACCGATCAGGTTCGCGCGAGCTGCGGCGGGAAGCGCGCCCTCGAGGAATGCCGCAAGCTGGTCAGCGTCCGCGTGCGTCCCTGCGGGCACAGAACGGCTCTCCGCCTGGCGGCCAAAGCCACGCAGCAAACCGTCCATCTCTTTGTCGAATTCGTGCTCCATTACCAAAAATTTAATACCGCCGTCGGACCCGAACTTGTTCGGCTGACGAATATTCCTCAACTTCTCAAACCCGAGGCCTAACGGCGGCAGGCTTCGTGACCGTCTATAGAACGTCTAAAGCGACAAAACTTGCAGCATCATCAGAACGGCAAGCCCGGCAAGCATTTTTTCGAGATCAACGCCAATTTTGGCGGCAATATCGGCCAGATTTCGTTTGATGTCGCCGTCGGTCCAGTGATGTTCGCGTTTTAGCGAAGATTCTACGTTCTTTCGAATGTCAGCGTGAATTTTTGCAAGCCGCCGGCTTGCGGTCGCCTCATGATAGCCGAACGCAGCGGCAATATCTTTCAATTTCTTGTCGTCAAAATAATACAGCTTCAGGATCAGACGGCTTTCGTCATCGAGCGAATCGATGGCGGTTCGCAAAGCCGCCGTTACCGCGTCTGACGAATCCTTTTGGATGAGCATCTCTTCGCTCGTTTCCGTATGCGAGACGATGCCGTTCCGATCGGAATTCCCCGCTTCTTCCGCCAACACCTCTAGGTCGCGGTCCTCCTCGACCTGAACGAGTTTTGCGAGCTTTCGATGCCGATCGACAGCAAGCTGTGCAGTTACCGCACGGAGCCAACCGCCGAGGCTGCCGCGACCGCTGAAATACGCGAGCTTTGATTTCCGCACGCCATCCTTATCGACGCGAAGGCCGTAAAGTTCGGCCCAGATCGAGCTTGCGAGGTCCTCCGCGTCCTCAGGATTTGCGGCGATCTTGCGTGCGGCGGATTTTACGGTCGAGTCGAACTCCCGTACAAGATCGTCCCAAGCCTTTTCGTCGCCGCGTTCACATGCGAGGACGAGGCAGAGTTCGTCGCCGCGCGTCTCCGCGATGAACGTAATGACATCCGCGTGTTCGACACGGGCGTCGGGCAAAAACAGATATTTTTCGAGCGACTTTACGACTCTCGGCCGAATGTCCGCGATCGAGCAGCCGCGGGCATCGCTGCATCTTGCGAGCAGATGCGCGGCAGCGTCGTCGATCGTACGGTCGAATTTTGCAGGTATTTCCGCCATCAAGAGGCTCGTATTGAAGTAAAGCCCAAAAGCAGAATTTTACACTGTTTTGACCTAGAGGCACATTCTTGCGAACGGCTTTATTTAAGATGTTTTCGCAGGAAGTTCACGATCTTAAAGCCGTCGTAATAGACCCACGGTTTTTCGCCGAGCGTGTAATGTCCGCACGGGATCGCGACGCGGCTGTGTTTGACGCTATGCCGTCGAAGAGCCGCAAGAGTGTCGCGCGAAAGATCGACGGGGAAACTTAGGTCGTAGAGCGTGTATATATATCGCTGGGGCCGCGCGGGCAAAGCGGCGAGCCTGTCCATATACGCCATCGGCGAGATCGGCAGCCAGTAGTGCCGCAGTTCGTCGAGGCCGACATTGTCGCCTAGCCCTTCTTTGACATGGTACGTCGAGAGGCCTTCCCAGACGACGTCCGCGACGTAACCCGAAACGTGATTGAAGACGGCGGCGTCGATGCCAAGGTCGTGAACAAATGCGAAAAAACCGACGCACGATCCGATGCTCGTGCCGACGAGGCCGATCTTCTCATAGCCTTGTTCGCGGAGCCAACGCACGGCCGAACGCGTATCGACGACCGATTGGCGAAGCGATTGCAGCGTACGCCCGATATTCGGCGCAACGAGATAGTCGGCGCGTTCGAGTTCCGGCGGCATACGCCCTTCATGATATGGAAGCGTGAGCCTTAAGGCCGAAAACCCTCTCTCATTGAACACCTTGCAAAGATCGAAGTAAGTTCCCGCTTTCGCGTTCCAATGCGGCAGGACAAGCACGGCGGCCTTCGCTCCCGCTTTCGGGAAATATGTTGCGCGGACGAGGTTGTTCTCTTCTGTCGGCGTTGAGACTCCGCTTGTCCACGTCAGATCGCGGCCATCGAGGTGAAAGTCCGCGATCTCCGGCGAGCAGAAAAAATCGCCGCTTGCTTTGATCGCCTTGTTCGAGAATTCCGCAAAGAATTCGCGCGGGTCGCGCCCGACGGCGTCGGGGTCGATGAATTCAATGCCCCAATCGAACGGCTGCACGATGCGGTTGTCGTCCCGCATTGCGAAATACCGCTCTTTCGCATGCATATATCTCTTGAGCATCGGTTATTCGCGGGGCTTAAGGATGTGTCATCTCTTCCGGGACGACGAGTTCGTCGAATCTTTCGGGCGTCAATAGGCCGAGTTCGACGGCGGATTCTTTCAGCGAGATGCCTTTCTTGTGGGCGTTCTTGGCGATCTTCGCGGCGTTGTCGTAACCGATGTGCTGATTGAGCGCGGTAACGAGCATCAGCGAATTTCGCAGATAGTGGTCGATGTTCTCGCGTTCGAGTTCGATGCCCGAGATACAATAATCGACGAATCCGTGACACGCGTCGTGAATGAGCCGCACCGAATGCAGGAAATTATGGATCATCACGGGCTTAAAGACATTGAGTTCGAAATTGCCCTGCGAACCCGCAAAACCGATCGCCGCATCGTTGCCGAAAACCTGAACGGCGACCATCGTCATCGCTTCGCTCTGTGTCGGGTTGACCTTGCCGGGCATTATCGACGAGCCCGGCTCATTCTCGGGCAGAGAGATCTCGCCGAGGCCGCAGCGCGGGCCGGAAGCGAGCCAGCGAATGTCATTCGCGATCTTCATCAAACTTGCCGCGAGCGTCTTAAGAGCGCCTGACGCGAAGACGATCTCGTCGTGCGCGGAAAGCGCCGCGAATTTGTTCGGGTGCGACTTGAACGGCAATCCCGTAAGTTCCGCGATCTTTGCCGCGGCACGTACCGCAAATTCAGGATGCGCGTTAAGGCCGGTGCCGACCGCCGTGCCGCCGATCGCAAGGTCGAGAAGGCCGGGAAGGACGAGCTTCAAGCGCTCGACATCGCGATCGACGAGATTTGCCCAGCCGCCGAATTCCTGCGAGACGGTCACGGGCGTTGCGTCTTGCAGATGCGTGCGGCCGATCTTGACGACGCCCTCGAACTCTTCGGCCTTCGCCGTGATAGCGTCGCTGACTTTTTCGACCTCCGGAAGAAGGGCGTTGACTCTCTCTGCGGCGGCGATGTACATCGCGGCCGGGAACGTGTCGTTCGACGATTGAGACTTATTGACGTCATCATTCGGATGAACGGGTTTTTTCGATCCCATTTCGCCGCCCGCAAGTTCGATAGCGCGATTCGAGATGACCTCGTTCGCGTTCATATTCGTCTGCGTACCGGAACCTGTCTGCCAGATGCGAAGCGGGAAATGCGCGTCGAGTTTGCCCTCGATCACTTCATCTGCGGCGCGTACGATGAGATCCTTTTTGTCTTCGGAAAGTTTGCCGAGGTCGAAATTGACGATCGCAGCGGCCTTCTTCAAGATGCCGAGTGCGCGTATCAATTCCCGCGGCATCACGTCGAAACCGATGTCGAAATGCAGCAGCGACCTCTGTGTCTGCGCTCCCCAATAAACATCGGCGGGCACCTCGACCTCGCCCATCGAATCCGTCTCAATACGTGTTTTCACCGACTTTTCTACAGCTTCCATTGTTTTTTATGGTCCCATCCAACGGCCAAACTCCAATTTTACCCCGAAACGCCGCAAGTTGAAATCAACGGAGTCATCTCACGAAAAAATGAACTGACAGAGTTGCGACTTCATGAGAGTATTCGAGAAGCCAATAAACGGATCTTAAACTAAATTTATGCGAATCGTATTTTTCCTCCGATGCGGTCTTTTCGTTTTACTACTCGGTATTCACTCGCTCTTTGCCCAATATACCGTGCCGAACTTGGGCGACGACTTTTATGTAGTGGACAGGCCACAGTACATTAATACCTACGAGAACGATGAGCGGTATTCGGAAGGATATGTCTGGACCCTCGCCCCCCCCCTAGAGTGCCGCAACATGGCTCAGTTTATACATGTAATCCGTCTTTAGGTTGCTGCCAGTACTGCGCTTATTTCAACCCGGCGGGAAATTACACAGGCTTTGACCAATACCAATACTACATGGCTCCGTCAGGCTGGCATCCGCCGGGACTCCCGAATTCAAATACCGCAACGATAAATTTGATTCTAATTGGAAACGATGACTGGCAAAATGCAGGCAGGTCGGCCTGCCCAAAGAACTACGTGGGTCAGCCGATCAACGTCACGAACGGAAATATGTGGATCGAACAATCCGATTACCTGCTTCCCGGGAAGGGACCGCGGATCGAGATCACGCGTTTCTACAACAGCATAAGACAGTCAAGCGGTCTATTTGGTTTTGGTTGGACCACAAGATACGATCGGAGGATCGAGCCATTCCCGGACGATAAGGTGATTCGGCTCGTTGAGCCTGATGGTCGAGCCTATTATTTCGGTCGCGAATTAACAAACATTCCGTTCCGATCGTTCTCGCCGGACATGGCGGCGGACATTGTAAAGAACCCTGATGGAACCTATTCGCTGACTAAAAAGGGCGAAATCTTCCGATTCTCCCAAGGCGGCGCCCTTTTATGGGAGAAGGACAATGCTGGAAATCAGTCAAATCTAACTTACGACACAGCAGGCCGACTTTCGAGCATTACTGATCCCGCAGGTCGGGTGCTTAATATCACGCTCAACCCTAACGGAAATGTTTCCCAGATCGCTGACACGACCGGAATAGTCGCGACATATGCGTATGTCACCGGCACATCTCTTCTGGAAACGGTAACGTATGGTGATAGTTCAAAACTCAAGTTCACATACGTAACGGTTGGAGCCAAGACGATAATTTCGACCGTCAAAGATGCTCTTGACAACATTTTGGAGAGTCACTCCTTTGATTCTCAAGGCCGTGCTACCACCTCGGTAAAAGACGGGAACGCAGAGAGCTATAGCATTAACTACAATGGATGGGATGCGGGTCTCGGCACCTATTCTATCGTCACCGACGGACTAGGTCGAGTTACAAGCTACTATTACAAGCGATATTACGGGACAAATGCTATCGTCAAAACCGTTGGCGCCTGCCAAGCGTGTGGCGGCGGCTCGGAGGTTACGGAGTATCTTTATGACACGAGCAATAGCCGTCTGTTGCTAAAGCAGAAGAAGGACTCACTCGGACGCCTCACGAAGTATGATTATGACAACGCGCAGAACTTGATCCAGCTTGACGACCCGCTAGGCAAGCATAAATGGACCTATAATCAGTTTGGCGAGGTTTTGACGTATCGCGATCGAGTTGATTCGCAAGATACTGATCCGAACGCTAATACGGTTACGAATACGTATGATTCGGTCGGGAATCTCTTGACGACAAAAGGTCGGTTGGGCAATGTTACGACATATACGTATAGCTCAAGTGGGCTGCCGCTGACGGTAAAGGATGCGTTGAACCACACAACGACATTGACGTGGGATTCGTACGGACGTTTGACCAAAGTCAAGAACGCCGACAACAGAGAAACGAATTTTGCGTACGACGCTCGGGCAAGGGTCACAAGCGTTACAAATGCCAAGAGCGAAACGACGGCTTTCGAATACGATCTAAACAATCGCCTGAAGAAGATAATTTATCCGGACACTAGCAACACTGTCTTTACATACGATCTTGCCGGACGACGCACCGGCGTAACCGATGAGCTTGGGCATACAACAGCCTACGGCTACGATTCGGCGTACAGGCTGACCTCCGTGACCGATGCCTTAAATCACACGACGAGTTACGGATATGATCTGATGTCAAACCTCACATCGTTGACGGACGCACTTGGAAATGTGACGGACTACGAATACGACGCATTCGACCGCCTGAAAAAGATCAAATACCCTGTGGCTTCGTCTGGAGCGACGCGTCTCGAGGAAAGTTTCACGTACGACAGCGTAGGGAATCTGAAAACGCGGGTGGACACAGCCTCGCGAACGACTGCTTATGACTACGACCAACTTAACCGTCTAAAGAAGATCACCGACGCGCTGAACGGGCAGACACAGTTCGAGTACGACTCTCGCTCAAACCTCACAAAAGTGAAAGATGCGGCCAATCAGGAGTATATATATACATATGACCCTTTGGGACGAGTTCTGACTGAGACTCATGCAGGAACGACGATGAGTTTTGAGTATGACGCTGTCGGCAACCGCAAAAAACGCACGGATCATATGGGACGCGTGACCGATTACACTTACGACGCGCTGAACCGGCTGACAAACATCGAGTACAATGGCGGAGCAAATAATCCCGTACCGGATTCACAAGCCGCATACTCTTATGATGAATTGTCGCGGCTCGTCTCAGCGGTCAACAACGCCGGAACTGTGAGCTTCACCTACGACACTCGGGATCGTTTGAAAACCGAGACTGACGTCTTTGGACACGTTGTCGAGTATGGATATGATGCGGGGAATCGTCGTACCACGATGAAGTTAGATTCGGCGAGTTACGCAACGTATGCCTACGACATTGCGAATCGGTTGACCGGCATTACGAACGCGTCTGATTCTGCGACGATCAATTTTTCGTATGACAATGCCAACCGCTTGACTTCGCGGACGTATCCAAATGGCGTTGCGACAAATTATGAATATGACGGTATGTCACGGCTCAAACGGATAAAAGACGACGGCCCTTCTTCAACGCTATTCGACAGACAGTATTCGTATAACGATGCGAACCAGATCTCACAGATAGCCGATCTGACGGGCACAAAAGTCTTTGGTTATGACAATCTTGATCGTCTTACGAGCATGACAAACGGCGTTACGAATGAGAGCTATGCGTTCGATGCGGTCGGCAACCGCATATCGAGTCATCTATCGAGCAGCTACAGCTATTCACCATTCAATCGTCTCAGCTCGACACAGACATCAACACAGAATTTTGATGCTGACGGTAACACAATACGGAAAAGCGAAGGCTCGAGTTTCTGGCGTTACACGTGGAATTACGAAAACCGCTTAACAGGGGCTGATACACGCAAAGATAAAGTGCGTTACATTTACGATGCCTTAGGTCGTCGCGTTATGAGAAAAGCTGGCCCAAAGGGCTTTACCAAATACACATATGACGGTTTCGATGTTGTGATGGACGACGACCGTGAGAATGGCGTGACGAAATATCTCAATGGCATGGGCATTGATAATAAGCTGCGTTCGACGAACGGCGGCAATGCGAGCTACTTTCTTGCCGACCATTTGGGATCGACGAACGGATTGGTCGATGTATCCGGCACCTTAAAGGCGTCAAATTCATACGATTCTTTCGGCAACCCGACAAACGCCGACTTCCCGACACGCTACCAATTCACCGGCCGAGAATACGACAGCTATACGGGCTTACAATATTCGAGAGCGAGATTCTACGATCCCAAGATCGGTCGATTCATTTCCGAAGACCCGATCGGTTTCCGCGGCGGTGATGTTAATTTTTACGGGTATGTCAGGAATCAGCCTTATATCTATCGGGATACGTTGGGGCTTTATCCGGGTGGAGATGTACTAGCCGATCCAAGTGTTTGGCGTTCGGTTGGAGCCGGACTTGGCACGGTTGGAGGAGCATTGGCGGCGGCAGCGTCTTCGCCGGCAGCGGTGGCGGCTGGAGGCTTCGCGGCAGGATATGGAATCGGATACTATCCAGGGCAATGGACGGCGAATCATCCCTCGAATCCGTTTGTAAACGGCCCACTGAATCCTTGGGGGACACCGATTCCCGCACTCCCGCCATGGACTCCGACGGCCCCATCCGGCCCGGTCTGCCAACCGCTGCCAAAACCAATTCCGTGGTTTCGAGACCGAACAGATTCTTGGCCAAGCGATCCTCCAAATGATCGGGATGGATGCGCTCAAGAATGGGCTGACGCTTTCGAATGGTGCGCGAATAACATCGGGAAATCTGATCAACGTGGAGGCAGCGGCGGTTACTCGGATTTATACTCGTGTGCAAGAGGAAGGGTTAGTCAACGTTGTGGTGGCAACCGATTAGATTGGGGGCGCTAAACGATGACACAGAGTCAGTTCGAAAAAGAGTATGAGGATGCAGTAAATTGCAGCGACTTCAAAAGAGCGATGGAGATCTGCAACAGATATCTTGAGATTGATTCGCGTTCTCCGTCCGCATTTAGAAAGAGGGCCAGCCTTCGGGCGAGAGAATTCGATTTCATTCAGGCAATCAGTGACATTACCAAAGCTATAGAATTCGTCCCTGACGATGCTAGCTTTTATTTTTTTAGAGGTTGGTGGCAGCTAGAGATGGGAAATTTCGAGGAAGCAGTTGCGGATCAGACAAAGGCAATTGAACTCGGAGATAAGTTTGGTTCCCACTATCACGATGAGAGCGCCTTTTGTTTCCGTGCAGTAGCTTTACTACACTTAAAACGATTTCACGACGCGTTGTCCGATTGCGAAAGAGTTCGGAGTGACTTCTTGGTTTACTTACGATCACTTGGCAGGATTACGACAGAGGACATTATTTCAAATGCAAAAAAAGGCATCTTGCCTAGCTCACCTCGATGATACTTGGGGTCGCTGAAATGTGCTGGGGAGCGATCTCGGAGATTGGGTTGATGATAGGGTCAATGTTGCTGAAAAGTTCTATGGCGTGGATCCGGTGGTTGCCTAGAATCCGGTATTTGGGCCGATGCACTTGTGGGATTTCCCTAGAGGATTCGCGGATCAGTTCAGAGTTGGCTCGGGCGTCGGCTGTGCGATATATGCCGAGGATGAAAACGGCTACGGCCGTGCAGCCTTTGTAGCGATGGACGTTACGAGAGCCGCAGGCATTTTCACCACACTTGCAGGCCCGATAGCCAAGCCAGCTGCCACAGGAAAAGAGTACCGCTTCGGTGACAATGTTCGTGTAGCACCGTTTGGCAATCGCAGAGGCCATCCGATAGGGGAATGGCCTCATTACCATCGTGGCGGACCTAGGTTGCCAGACGGTAGCCGGGCTCCGGGCCAAGGAATGGGACGGCATCGTCCGTGGGAGGGTTGGTAATGAAAATTGCTGTTCCACCCATTTTTATAGTCGAGGGATTGGATGTTACCGTCCACGCGTCAATCGAAGAGGCCGCGCTTTGGCTCGAACCTTGGTGGGTTGAGCAAAATGAGGGCGCGGCCTTCGATTCAGAAGGACGCCTATTGAATCTGGAAATCGACAAGTTTAATGTGCGAATCTCTCTGGGAGAAGAAACTCCTGGACATGCTGCGGAGTTAAGATTAATTCTTATTAGTTTTCTGAATGCGGTTGGCGAGTCTATGGAAGAGAATGAGATGAGTAGTTTGCCTTACCTGGTTAAACTCTGCGCTGATCGTGCAGGTATTTCGTAATGAATGCGGGTGGATCTGCGGCGGGGTATGAAATCGGCTATTATCCGAGACAATGGACGGCAAATCATCCCTCGAATCCGTTGGTTAATGGCCCATGGAACCCATGGGGAACGCCGATTCCCGCACTCCCGCCATGGACTCCGACGGCCCCATCCGGCCCGGTCTGCCAACCGCTGCCAAAACCAATTCCGTGGTATCGAGATAGAACCTTTCCGCTTCCCTCTGACCCACCTTCGGATCGAGACGGCTGCGCCGAGGAAATATCCGCATGTGTTCAGCTATGTTCAAAAGCGAACTCCGATCCCGACATGTCAAATATTTGGGGTGGTAGCTATAAGGCATGCCTGCAGGGATGTATTTCGGAGAGATGCAAAAAAGGAATGAGATTTTGAGCAGGAGACGTAAATGGTTTCAAATCAAGAGGTTGACACAATACTGCTGTCGCATATGAGTTCGAATTGGCGAAAGGTCGCATATGTTGTTGGGCTAAGCATGCTTGAGATCAATCCGGAACAGCGGCGCGGACTACAGGATCTTTATTTTTGCGGCAGGGTTTCCGAACTGGTCTCAGGGGGGCAGATTGAGCACCAAGGCGACCTTTCTGATATGCGCCGATGCGAAGTTCGGCTCAAAACTGGCTAGGCGGTGCGGAGTTAGAGCTTGGCGCGCGTTAGGAGTTGTGCGTAGCGCGGGTCGTTGCGGATGGGTTCGAAGAAAGGATCGACTTTTACGTTAGAGAACTGAAGTGAACGGAACTTTAGGGCTTCGTCAAGGTATTGGAATGCGACGTCGGCGTCGCCAACCTGAGCGGCAAGCTCTGCGATATACACCTTTCGCGTCGAATAGACATTAAGCCGATCGTGTGAGCGCATTAGGTCGAGTTCGGCTTGCAAAACGCCTTTCCAGCCGGACTTTGCGTACGTCTTTTGAAAGTCAGCGATCTCCTTGGGTTCGGCTTCCCATATCTGCTTATTCTTTATGAAATATTCGAAGGCCTTGTCCGGCTTGCTGTTCAGGAAATAAAGGCGCCAGAGCGAGTAATAGGTCGGCTGAAATTTAGGCTCGAAGTCGGCAAGATGAAGCAAGCCGGCGATGCCCTCGTCCGGGGAACCGGCGGCGGCCTCGTAGCTCGCGAGAAACCACTTGTCCCAGCGTCCGGTCGGGTTGAGATCGACCGCCTTTTTACCTTCCGCAACCGCCTCAGCGAACCTTGCATCCTGGTAGTACGCTCCCGCAAGGATGCGGTGTGCGAGCGCGGAACTCGGGTCTAGCTCGATCGCACGATCCAGATCGCGATATGCGGCCGGCGTATTCCAATAGTAATCGCGATTGATCATACCGCGAATGGTCAGGGCGACCGCATTATTGTTATCGATAACAAGAGCCTTTTCGAGATTCGGCTCCGCTTTCGCGAATACCTCAATTGGAGTGCCGCCGCCCGTGTGTGCGAACAGGCAGTATGCTTGCGCCTTTGCGGCCCAAGCGGCTGCGTAATCAGGATCCATACCGACGGCTTGATCCAAGAGATCGATCGCCTTTACGGAATCATCGCGATTGTTTTTATCCAAGAGGAAGAGAGCTTCGTTGTAGAGCGTGTACGCTTTCTCGTTCTCCGTTGCGCGTTTTGGGTTAGCAAAATTAGCGGGCGTTCCGAATTTGGCAAACAGCCCGCTGCTTATCTCGCCCGAAACAAAATCCTGCACGGCGAAGACATTGCCCGTGTCCGTCTCCGCTCGGAATGTTTGATCCGCAAGCCCCGTCTCCACATTGATCAACTGAGACGTTACGCGAATTCGCCCGTCGAAGATCTGATACGTCGATGAGAGGACGTAATTGACCTCAAGCTCGCGGCCTGCGGCGACCGGATCGGTGGTCAGTTCGGTGAATTTGCGGACCGCGAAAAGACGCTTTACGTTCAGGTTCTTTGCCTCGCTGATCTTTAGGATCAGCGAATCGACGATCGCGAATTCAAGAGCCTGATCGCGGTTGTCGGCGACCACAGGCTTCAATGGCAGAATGGCGAGCGTCGCAATATTCGTCGGTGCGGAAGAAGTCGGCTTCCGATAGAAAAAATAGACAAATGCCGTTGCAACGGCGACCGCGACGAGCCCTGCGGCCAGATAGACCGGTAAGTGCGATCTGCGCCCCGTCGGAACCTCAACGATAGGACGTGCCGGCGACGCCTGAATAACATCATCATCGTCCGGCCTCGGCGGATCTGACACCAAAACGATCGGCGCGGCTTCACTGCTCAGCGCCAATGCTGATGGGGTTTCAGTCGGTAGATCGGCGGCATCTATCGACCGTTCGTCGCCATTTGCGATATTCACATCCGCGACGAAGCGATAGCCGTGCTTCGGCACCGTTTGGATATAGCGTCCGTCCTTTGATTTATCCTCAAGTGCCGCTCGGATCTCCCAGATACACTTCGACACGGACGCTTCTTCCACGAAAGCGCCGTTCCACACATGATCCAGCAGGTCGGATTTTTCCACCAAACGGCCGTGATTACCGACAAGATACACCAAGGCTGCGAACGCTTTTGGTTTCAGAGAGATGACGTTTCCACCTCTTTCTAGGATGTTTTCGGTGGGAAGAAGGCGAAATTCGCCGAATTCGTAAATATTCCGATCTTTGTGAGTCATTTTTTAACGCTGGTAAGAAAAAGATGAAGAAAATGAGAACTTTTGTCAAGGATTTCCGCGGGATCTGACGGTTATTATCGGAACCTATCGGAGCGAATTACACGCGGGGCCTTGCTGTGCCGGGTCGAAAAGAACTGCCGAGGCCCCTATTTTTAGACCGAACCGCCAACCGAAGAACAACTATGAATAACAAGCTCATTCTCAGATCGCTGATCTTTGCGATCAGCCTTATTTCAGCCTTTTTTATGCTAGGTCCGTTGCTCTCGGAACACGCGAATGCAGCGGGAGCCACCTCAGACATCCGGTTGACGGCCAGAGTCTCAGACCTGTCTGTCAGCACTTCGTCGTTGGCGCCCTAAGAAACGGATATATCCACGCGTCAATACTCCCGGACGCCGTCAAGAAGAAGATCCTCGCTCATCTAAAGTCGCTTTCGCCCGGAACGCACGCCGGCAACTGGGGCAGGACCGAACAGATAACTTACGTTATCGAACTCGCTGCCGCCGGAAGGAAAGCGCATTTCTTCAAATAACAAAGGAGGATCGTCTCGCGACGACACATTTGATCCGCAATGAGAAAAAACAGATCCATCGATGTAGTAGTTATCTTTTGTGCTTTATGGCTTGGGTGCGGCGGCGAGAACATTCCGCCAGAGAATGCCCGTGTTTACAAGGTGATGCAGGATAAGGCGAATGAACTTGGACGCCCACGCGGCGTGGTAAAACTCGATTCGTCCGCCGCGATCAAGGGCAAGACCGCCATCGTCGTCCATTGGCATGACAGCATTCTAGACAAGCCGGAGGATTTTAGAATAGAAGGATTTACACAGTACTTTGACGGTATCGCGAAGGCGAAGGTACTCGACCTTTGGGGGCTAACGCCGGAAACAGTTCCGACGAAACCGAGTGAGATCGAGACGCTTGTTCAGGTAACGTGCAGACAGGGGAACAAGGTCGGGACATTCCCCGTGGAAAAACGCGCTCCCGTTCCGGCGTATGAGATGGACTGTCTCGTTGATATCATCAACTACAAGACCACAACTATCTTTTCGGAGAAGGCATTTCACAACTCAGAGATCGATCCGCACACCAGAGTCCTGCCGATCGACAAAGAGGTCATCGCATCCCCGCCCTATGAAGAGATCAGAGGCTACGTAAAGAACTTCAAGAGAGAGTAGAAAGAGAGGAAGTTCGTGTTCTTCCGCTTCTTCGCGTCGGAATGCGCTCAATGCTGAGTTTACGCGCCGCGCGCGAAGCAATACGCATTGGAATCCCTATTCGCGTACCCCTTTATGTGGTAGGTCCGACGACGGTGAATAATCCCTGACTCGGGAGACTATCTCGCCCCGGCGATGCATCGCTCAATCTTTCGCTTTAAGTTTTTCGGCTTGTGAGCATCTTCGGCAAGGAGTTTGCCCGCTTGCTGCATTTCATTCCAAACCGCAAGGCTCTGTTCATATCTGGTTTTCGCTTCGCTAAAGCTTTCTATGGACTTATCAATTTTCGCCTGTGAAAAATAGTAATCGCCCAGACTTTGGTAGATTTCCGCCGACACCGCACGGTCCTCACCGGATTCCTGTGCTAGCGAGCGAATCTTTTCCCTCATGCTCAATGCCTTCAAATATCCTGCGAGAGCCTCCGCCCGATTACCAAGCTTCATTGCTAGATCGCCCACCTTTAAATAATCTTCGGACAAAACGCTGAGTGCCGACATGTTGGTTGGGTCGGCGTCCGACATCGCTTCTTCGATAGCGGTTGCCTTTTTATAATTTTCCAATGCCGCTTGGAGACTTCCATTTTTTTCATGCATCGCACCGAAATAGTAGAGAGCGACCCCCAAATCTCCTCGTGCTTCGGAACTTTCAGGATTTGCCGATACGGCTGCCTCGCATAGATCGATGCATTTCTGTTGGCTGATCAGCGCGGCTTTCATATCGCCCAGTTCCGATTGATTCCTGGCAATTTTGTAGTAATCAACCTGAACGTCGCGCCGAGCCCGAGCGTTCGACGGATCCGCCCGCAGCAATGCCTCACTGACAACAAGCACCTTTAATTGCACGGCCAATGCCTCTCGATATTTGCCCAACTTGAACAGGGCGTCTCCGATGCGCCCGTGGGCCGAGTTAGCATCACGTTTCGATTGGGCGTTGGTTTCGATTACAAGTGGTTCGAGCGTGGCAAATGCCGTCTGTTGCGCCGCCAGAGATTCGTTCATATCACCCGCTTCTTCGTGGGCGTCGCCAAGCAAGCTGTAGGCGATCCCAAGATCTCGTTTTAGATCGCTATTCGAAGGCTGCGACGACAACAACTCACTGAGGATCGAGACGGCACGGCGAAAAGTTTCGACGGCCTTCGGATGGTCCCCGCTTGCCGACAAAGCGGCGGCGAAGCGCGTATGCAGCGTCGCCAATTCCCTTATTGCCTCCACGCTTTGTAGCGGCATTGAATCGAAAATCGCAAACGCCTTCTGAAAGTTTTCAAGCGCGGCGGGAACATTGTCGGTTGCTTGTGAAAGCGTTCCGACCATTCGGTAGCTGCGTGCCAAATCAAGCTTCGTTACGTCATTTTGAGAATCTTCAAAATGCAGTCTTTGCCGGATCGCCAAAGATTTCTTAAAGCTTTCGAGTGCTCCGCCGTAATCACCGAGACTCGCCTGAGTGGGAACACCCTGAACTTCACCTACCTTAAAATAAGCTGTTGCGAGCTCGCCCTGAAGTAGCGGATCGTTGATATTATCCGCCGCTAAAGTATCCAGATACTTCAGTGCATCACCGACCATTCTTTCACGCAGCGGAGTCGAACCGGCAAGGTTAGCGACCCCGTCGTGATAGTCAAACAATACTGTATTGGCAAGTTCACGCACTTGATCAAACCGTTTTTCGGCTCGATCACGTTCGCGATTTGCGACAACGGCTTGCCAGCTTGTGATCGCGGTGGCTGTAGTGAGCGTTAAAAAGATCAGGACGCCGGCGAACACACCGGCACGGTGACGCCGAACAAATTTCGAGACGCGATAGGAAACTGTGTCAGCCGTTGCGGTCACGGGCAAGCCCGAAAGATGACGCCGAATATCTTCGGAAAATTCCTGTACGCTTGCATAGCGGCGCTCAGGTTCCTTGCGCAGGGCCTTTAAGATAATGTTGTCGAGGTCACCGCGCAAGGCTTTTACGACCTGGATCTTCGATCTCGGACTCGTTTGGCCTTCGTCAGCGGTCTCACGGCGTGTGCCGGCTGTTGAGATCGATGGCCGCGAACTCAGCATAACCGATGGCGGCACCGGTTCGGAGGCTAGAATATGCTCGGCGATCTCCTCGGGCAGTCGGCCTTCGATCTTGTAAGGTCGTTCACCGGTCAGCAGTTCGTATAAAACTACACCGAGTGAATAGACATCGCTCGCCGTTGTTATTGGCAGCCCACGGATCTGTTCCGGGCTGGCGTATTCGGGAGTCATAACGCGAAACATCGTCGCTGTGGCCTCGGTCGAATCCAGAGACCAATCCGGGTGCAGCAATTTGGCAATGCCGAAGTCGAGCAGTTTCGGAGTCCCGTCTTCGGTGACAAGGATATTTGAGGGTTTGATGTCGCGGTGAATTACAAGATTGGTATGTGCATAGGAAATGGCTGAACAGATCTTTTGAAAAAGATCGAGACGTTCGTTTATCGAACGAGAAGCACAGAACTTAGTGACCGGCAGGCCATCGACATACTCCATCACAAAATACGGCAAGCCTTCGGGTGTTGTTCCGCCATCGATCAGACCGGCAATATTCGGATGTTCGAGCTGAGACAGAATGCTTCGCTCCATCGCAAAACGCTTTAGAACGGCGTTCGTATCCATTCCGCGTTTTACAAGCTTGACCGCCGCTTCTTTTATAAAAGATTCGTCGGAGTGTCTCGCAAGGTAAACCGTGCCCATGCCGCCGTGCCCGATCTCACGCACAATTCTATAATCGCCGATCATTCTGCCGAGGATCGGATCGTCATCATCGTTTTCAGTGGGGAATCCGGCATCGAGAAAAGCAGGTTCGACAATAAAACCGCGGGCGTCATCGTTTGCGACCAGCAGCTTTTCGACTTCTTCGCGAACCTTGCTTTCGCACGTGGCGAGAAAATCGGCGCGTTTCGCATCCGGCAGGTCAAGAGCCGTCGCAAAGGCCTTCTTTATCTCCTGCCATTCAGTGGATCGCATATTTGTCCTTAAACACTACGCGGAAGCCTGCGGTAAACCGGCTCAAATGCCCGGTCGTCGTCTCACTGGATCTTTCTATAGAGCCAAGCCCGGGCCATCGTCCATTCGCGCTTTACCGTGGCGGGAGAAATATTCATAACCTCAGCAGTTTCTTCTATGGTCATGCCACCGAAGTATCGCAACTCGATCACGCGTGCCTGGGTCGGGTCGAATTTCGCCAGCTCGTCCAACGCCAGATCAAGTTCTATTAACTGTTGATCCATTTCGATCGGCGTTTCAGCGACGTCGTCGAGCGAAACCTTGCCGCCCTTACCGCGTTTCTCCGCCATCCTGCTGCGTGCATTGTCGAGAAGAATTCGCCGCATAGCCTGAGCCGAAAGCGCAAAGAATTGTGCCCGGTTCTGAAAACTGACCGAATGCTGATCGATCAGTTTCATATACGCTTCGTGAACAAGCGCCGTTGTCTGCAGTGTGATCTCTTGCCTTTCGTGTCGCAGATAGCTGTGAGCAAGCCGGCGAAGCTCGCTGTAAACGATGGGCAGCAACTGATCGAGGGCCCCGCGATTCCCATTCGAATAATCGTCCAGCAATCTAGTGACCTCACTCATAACCTCATTCTCGAACTAACTGAGACGGCTAAAAAACGGATGAAATATTAAATTGAGCTAATTCTACTCCAGTCGTCGCGTTATAGACAGGAGAAAAATCAACGTCCGCAAAGAAACTCTCGTTTTCATTGTTTTGCCGCAGTACGGCGTTTCGTTCACAAAAGGAGTCATCATGAAAAATCAGAAAATAGTTTATGCCCTCAAAACAGCAGTTTTGCTCTTACTCATTAACCTTTTTCATTCACAACCTTATGGCCAGACCATCAGCCTTCAACTGCAGACCGACTACTCGAACGAGGGAACGACCTACACTCCGTCATTGGCAGTTGGTGATGTCAACAACGACGGACTGCCTGATCTGGTGGCTACCAATCGCCCCGCCGCCGGAGGCGATTTTATAGCGGTTTATCTGAACAACGGCGCGGGCGGTTATAACACAACGCCCTTGCCGGCCGGAAGCAGTCTGGGCGCGAGAGTCGTGACGCTCGGCGACTTTAACGAGGATGGCAATCTCGATATGGTCATCGGAACGGACAGTTTGACCGCCGGACTGAACATTCGCTTGGGCAACGGCACGGGCAATTTCGCAACCGGAACGCCGACCGGCTCGGCGATCATCGAGAGTGTCTCGGACTTAGTCAACGCCGATTTTAACGGCGACGGCCATCTCGATCTGGCGATGACGAAAGTCGGCGGCTATAATACCACGCCATCAAACGCTGTGAAGGTTTGGCTGGGCAACGGGACGGGCGGTTTCTCGGGGTTTGTAACGTCTTCGTTGCTGTTTGGCGGGGCGCAAGACCTCGAAGTGTCTGATTTCAATGTTGACGGCAGACCGGACATCGCGGCCACCGCTCCCAATTCGAACGTCATTCAAATTCTCATCAACAATGGCGCCGGCGGCTTTAACGCTCCTGTCAATACGACTTCAAACGGAGCGCGCAAGATCGTCTCGGCAGATTTTAATCGCGACTGCATTCCCGATTTAGCCGTTACCCGCAGCGGCACGAACGTTGTTTCGGTATTTTTGGGCAATGGCGCGGGTGCCTTTGGCGCGCCATTTCTAATTGCCGTTGCTTCCACGCAAACCGACGGCATTACCGCCGGAGATTTCAATCGCGACAAAAAGGTTGACGTTGCCTTCAGAAGCCTCGACGGAACTTTCACAATTTTTTCAGGCAACGGCTCGGGCACTTTCTTCGCGGATTTCAATTTGACGCTTTCGGCATCTCAGTCCGCCGCCGCCTCGCTTGTCGTCACGGACGCGAACAAGGACGGCAAAGCTGATATTGTCATCAATCGGAACGGCGGCTTTGCTCTTTACCACGGCAACAGCGCGCTTTTTACCCGCACAGAAAACGATTTCGATGGCGACCTGCGAACCGATCTCAGCATATTTCGTCCATCGACCGGCAATTGGTTCGTTGATCGTTCAACACAAGGATATTTCCAGACACAATTCGGACTCGCTACAGACAAACTCACACCGGCCGATTTCGACGGTGACGGGAAATCCGATGTCGCCGTCTGGCGCGAGGGTGCTCCATCTGAGGCCGCATTCTGGATCCTACAAAGTTCTGACAATACCGTTCGCGTCGAACAATTCGGGCAGACCGGCGACGATTCGCGGCTTGTCGGGGATTGGGACGGCGACGGCAAAGCCGACCCGGCGATCTATCGAAACGGAGCAGGACCGGGTTCTCAAAGCTTCTTCTACTATCGAGGCAGTCTCAGCAACCCAAATGGAAATATCACATATGTAACTTGGGGAACAAATGGAGACGCCCCGGTACGCGGCGATTTTGACGGTGATGGTGAAATGGATGCGGCTGTATTTCGCGCGTCAAATGCGGTTTGGTACGTCCTGCAAAGTTCCAATCTGCAAGTTCGTTATCAATATTGGGGTTTGGCTTCTGATAGGCGAGTAACCGCCGATTACGACGGCGACGGGAAGACGGATTTCGCCGTTTTTAGACCATCTAGCAATACTTGGTATGTCCTAAACAGCGCAACCGGCACTGCGAGCTACAGGCAGTGGGGAACAACGGGCGATGCTCTCGCACCGGCCGATTACAATGGCGACGGCAAGGCCGATCCTGCGGTCTATCGTCCCTCAGACCAGCGTTGGTATGTTCCGCAATGTGCCGATTTTAAACTAATCGGCACAAAATACGGCTCCAGTGGCGATATCGCCGTGCCATCGGTTTTTGTCCCGTAAACGGTCGGCAAAGAAGCTTTGGAAGCAGTATTTTTTCGGCTTCCACTTGCAACCTTGAGGGCTTGGCCCTCCGGCACTCAAGGTTGCCTTTTATCGATGGCCCGATATCGATCCCTCACCCGCAAGCAGGTTGGGTCAAGCCACACCTTCATCGTTCTCAGCGAATTGAACGTACTTGTGCCGACATTCCTGCCATTTATTTAGGATCTTTGCGGCGCCGACCGGTGCCGCATGCTCCGCGCATTCAGGTGTTGAAACCGAGCCGCGGCAGTATCACGAGTTGGAGCAGCAACCAGAGACCGATCATAACGACAAGAATGATAAGTTCGCGCATAAATCTACGTGTTGCCTCGCAAAGCATCGTTGCCGATGCCAAAAGCAGGGTTTTCGAATGGGCGGATTTCTATTTCGAAGTCCCTTCCATCGGGAGTTCCGCATCGGCCCAAGCACGCGTGCCGCCGGGAATGTTGATCACGCGGTCAAACCCGGCGTTGCTCAGCATTTCAGCAGCCTGCAGCGAGCGGCGTCCCGTTTCGCAGATCACGTAGGTCGGCTCGTTCTTATTCAACGAAGACATATTCGCCTCAAGCGTGTCGAGCGGGATATTCTTTGCGCCCTTTGCGTGTCCCGCCGCGTATTCCTCAGGCGTGCGGACATCGACGAACTGTGATCCCGGACCGTCGATGCCCGGCCTTGCCTCGATCGGCGACATATTCGTTACGGGCAAAGATTTCTTTTCGACGGGCGTCTGCGGCGTCCTAGCCTCATTACACGCGGCGAGCGCGAGCGCAAATACGGCGAGTATCAAAACTTTCTTCATTGTGTCCTACCTCCTTTCACATGCGGTTGCCGAGGCGGCGAGTTCGGTATCGAGTCCGGCGTCGATCCACGCTTTCGTGCCGCCGGTAACATTACTGATCTCCTTCACGCCGGCATTTTCTAGGATACCGCTTGCGAGGCTCGAACGATAACCGCTCTGGCATATGACGAAGGTCGGACGTTTCGGATCGACGCGATCCAATTCTCGCGAAAGTGCGTCGAGCGGAATATTTATCGCACCCTTCGCATGGCCTGCGGCATATTCAGCAGGACGGCGTACATCGATGAGCTGAGCGTTCCCGTCGCTCGCGGCGATCCTCGCGGCATCCTCGACCGAAACTTGCGGCGTGCTCGTCAAAGAACCGCTTCCGCCAACGATCACGTACTTCGCGGCCGTCTCAAAACCTACACGCGCGAGTCGCATCACGGCTTCCTCGACCTGTTCGTAATTCGCCGCCGCGATTGCGATCTGCGTACCGACCGGCACCATCTGTCCGGCCCATGACGCGAACTGTCCGCCAAGCCCGATGTTGATCGAGTTCGGAATGTGCCCGCTGCCGTATTCCGTATTGGTTCGAACGTCGAGGACAACGCCGTCGAAGTCTCTCGCTTCTTCGGCAGTTAATTCCAGCGGTGACGCGATCTCGGAAAGGGAAGACGCGCCGGCGAGATTCATCGCCGCGCTTTCGGCAAAATATGCCGGTGCAGGAGGTTGGTCTGCCGTTACAATGCGGACGAACTCATCCTTTGCCATCGGCTGAAGCGCATAGTTGAACTTTCGCTGCTCGCCGAGCGTCGAGAACGTCTCTTTTGAGAGTGAACGCCCGCAAAGGCTTCCGGCGCCGTGCGCAGGGAAGACAACGGTGTTGTCGTCGAGCGGCAGTATCTTTTCGTGGAGCGAATCGTATAGCATCGCGGCCATCTGCTCGGCTGTAAAGCCTTTAGAACCAATGAGATCTGGGCGGCCCACGTCGCCGATGAATAGCGTATCTCCCGTAAAGAGACGGTCGGGTTCGCCCTCGCTAACGGCAAGTATCGTAATGCCTTCAGGCGTATGCCCGGGCGTTTCATATACGTGCAGGCGAATATGTCCGACATTAAGGGTGTCGCCGTCCTTGACCTTGAGTGTCTCAAAGCCTGTCTCGGCCTTTTGCCCGAAGACGATCTGTGCGCCGGTCTTTGCGGCAAGCTCTTTGTGGCCGCTCACGAAATCAGCGTGTGAGTGCGTTTCGATAATGTACTTGATCTTCGCGCCGTCGGTCGCCGCTTCGTCCAGGTATTGTTGGACGTCACGCTGCGGATCGATCACGACGGCCTCGCCGTTCGAACCAAGATAGTAAGACGCGTGTGATAGACACCCAAGGTAGAATTGTTTGAAATGCATTAGTTTGCCTCCACATTACAGCACGTATTTCCGCGTGCTTTGTTCCATGGCATACGTGCCAAAACCATCGCCATCCCGCACCAATCGGTCGCGCCTGCAAAAGTCAGGCCGGCTCCGAAAAGCCCCGAGATAACAAAAAAATACTGCGAAACCGTAAAGCCGAGAATGACGCTCGTTACGATCAGGAGTCCGGCAGTGAATCGAACCTGACGTTCGAGCGACCAAACCTTCGAGTCGCCTTTGATGACCGGAAGATCCGCCGCTTCCCATGCCTGCATTCCGCCCTTGATGACGTGAATGTCTGTGAATCCCTTTGCAGAGAGGCTCTCGGCCGCCTTCGCCGCGCGCGCCCCCGAACGGCACATCAGATACACGGGTTTTGAATGGTCGATGTCGGCGGCATGCTTCTCGAAGTTCGAGAGCGGCATCAACTGTGCTTCCGCGATGCGCTCGCTGTTGAATTCCGAAAATTCACGCACGTCTATCACCTGACATTCGCCCGCTCCATTTAATAACGAATTGATCTCTTCGACCGTTGCTTGTTTGACCATAGTGGAATATACTCTGACTTAATATAAGTATATAACTATGCAGTTATATCGTCAAATGCAAGATGGCAAATAACGGAACACTGTCGCCCGAAGCTCTAATTCTCGTCGCTGCACGCTTCAAAGTGCTCGCAGAACCGACGCGTCTGCAAATATTGCAGATATTGAGGAACGGCGAGGCAAGCGTCAATGAATTGACCGATGCCGTCGTATCGACGCAACCGAACGTGAGCAAACATCTGCGCGTTCTCCAAGAAGCCGACCTCGTCGCGCGGCGCCAAGACGGCAACAACGTCTTCTATCGCATTTCGGACAAGACCGTCTTCAAGCTTTGCGATGTTGTCTGCGGAAGCCTCAAAAATAGATTCAAAGAGCAGGCCGCGATCTTTGCCTGATCAAAAACGTAAACAGTTTCTGACGACACTCCTAGAAACCTCTCCCTCTGTATTCGAACGCCTAGCCCGTCTTGCTTTGCGTGGGCGACCTTCTTATATCTTCGATCGTTCACGGCACACCTTCTTGTCTATTGACCGGTCTCGACGCTTAGAGCGAAGTGGCGGACGATCTCGTTCCCGCATTCGGCGGCTATCGCATCCTGCATTGCGAACAGGTTTGCGGTGTGCTCTTCGATCTTTAGGCTTTCTTCGACGTGACCGTCCGCAACGGAGATCAACTGCGCAGTAACCCGAATTCGGCCGTCGGCAAGTTGGTACTTGGACACAAGCACGAAGTCGGCATTTTGTTCGCGTCCGATCGCGACAGGGTCATGATCGCCGTTGCTGTACTTTCGAACCGAATTTAACGGACGTATGACGAGGGGCGCTGTCGAGTTGAGGTGATGAATAAGAGCTTCGGTAATTCCGATCTCGTACATCCTGCCGCTATCGGCGGCGTTGATTGCTTCGAACGGCAGGATAGCAATTGATATCTTCCGGGTTCCCACTACTCCCGAGGTTCGAAGATAGTAAAACCCCGAAATAGCAATAAACAATATCAGCAGGACGCCGAGACTTGCGTAGCCCGCCTTTCGCCGGTTCAAGCGCGACGGTATGTCCGCCTTGATGGCTTCCGCCTCCAAAACACTCGGACCTTTTGACGCGACCTGCCGCACGTCTCCGACGAATCGGTAGCCGTGTTTCCGTACCGTTTCGATGTATTTTTGCTCGCCGGGTTTTTCGTTAAGGGCGTGGCGGATCGCGTGGATGCATTTGTCAAGGTTGTTTTCCTCGACGAATGAATCGGGCCAGATCTGAGCGAAGAGTTCTTGTTTGGTTAAGAGACGACCGCGGTTACGGACGAGTACACAAAGAGTTTGGAACGCTTTTTCAGGAAGCGAGTCGTTCGAGGCGCCGTCTGAACGCTCGAATATATGCTCCTGAACGTCAAGGCGAAACGGGCCGAATTCGTATAACTCTTTTTCTTCCAGCGACATAACGTCACGAATACTTGCGGAAGAAAAACCGAAGAAAACTTTCAGCGAAACCGAAGTCCAGAAAAGCGCTTCGTCTCTACGATCGAAACACAGTCAAAAGGGTCCGCAACTCCAGACGTCAACCAAATGCCAAATAGGGATTGACGCGAATTCTAACACTGTTCGTTCCGGGAAACAACAATTAGTTCCTTCTCGGTGTGTTTGCCTCAAAACGTGAGGCGGGAGATCAAAGAAGTTATCGGCAGGCAAACTGTCTCAAAGGAGTCGCAAAATGAGAATAAGAATAGGAAGAGCGAGGATTCATAGTGTAATTACAACAATTACAATGATATTAGCGTTGACCGCATTTTCCGTCGTGGCAAGGGCGGACGCGGTCGCAGACTGGAATCTGATCGCGCAGCAGGCAACTATTACCGCCGGGGCCGCACGTCCTGGGCCGACAGGCGTCATCGACGTCGCAATGGTTCACGCCGCGATCTACGATGCCGTGCAGGCTCTAGAAGGGAAATATCAGCCGTATTATGTTGACATCCCGGGTGCTGACGGGTCGTCGATCGCCGCGACCGCAAAGGCCGCGCACGACGTCCTTGTCAACCGGTTTCCGTCGCAGGCTGCCTCGCTCGATATCGTTTATCAAAACTATCTGTCGGCAAACGGCATTCTGCCGACCGATCCGGGAATCGCGGTCGGAGCGCGAGCGGCCGCCGGGATAATTGCGTTGCGGGCCTGCGACGGGGCTTTTCCGAATCCTGCGCCGCCGCCGTTCATTGGCGGCACGGGGATCGGCGTGTGGCGCCCGACTCCGCCGGCTAATTCGCCGATGAATCCTGGGCCGTGGCTGGGCCAAGTTACTCCGTTTTTGTTGACAAGGCCTTTCCAGTTTCGAGCTTCTCCGCCGCCGGAGGTCACGAGTCGAAAATATGCGCGGGATTACAACGAGGTGAAACGGCTAGGAGGAGCGTTGGGCACAGGCGACCGCACGCCCGAACAGACGGACTTGGGATACTTCTGGGCGGGAAATTTCGGTGTGATGCTGAACGCTCTTGTCCGAGAACTTTCGAATCAGCACGTGGACAACATCGCCGACAGTTCGCGGCTGTTTGCGCTGACCTCGATGTCACAGGCCGATGCAATTATCGCCGTTTGGAACGACAAAGCGTATTACGTGTATTGGCGACCGATAACGGCCATTCACAATGGCGACCTTGACGGCAATCCGCGCACCGAAGGCGACCCGACATGGGCTGCGCTGATCGCCACACCTCCATACCCTGACTATACATCCGGGGCGAACGGAATAACCGGAGCAACCATGCGTGCGCTAAGGAATTTTTTCCGCACGGATCACATTGATTTTTCCGTCACGACAACGAACACCGGCCCGACTACACTGGACACGCGCGAATTCAAACGCTTCTCGGACGCCGCGCAGGAAGTGGTCGAGGCGCGTATATATCTGGGCATTCACTTCCGGTTTGCCGACGAAGCGGCGAGAACTCTGGGGTTCAGGATCGCCGATTACGGCTACCGGAATCACCTGAGGCCGGCCGGTAAACACGATCACGACGACTTTGATGACGTGATTAATGACGTGAATGCTCGCCGGTGAGCTTGTTTGCGGTATTGGCGGTCGGCGGAGACGTCGGCCGCCTCTTTCGGGCTTCGTCGTACTTAGGAAAAGATGTGACGGCGCGCTGCGGTCGGTTTGATCAGCGCATATTGTATTTGACCACCCAACGATCGGCTTCGCCTTCGTTTTCGGGCGGGCAGACAACAAGATTCGCTTGCTTTAGGCCGTTCGCTTCGAAACGCGAGAGGTCTTTTCGCGATAAGGGCCATGGCACGGCGTCGAGCGGTTCGTCATCTTCGCGGCCGCGTGTGACGACGACGACCTCGCCGCTATCGTTGACGAAACGCGAGACAGCGTCGATCGCATCTTCGCGCATTTCGATCGGCAAAGGCTGGATCGTGTAGATCTCAAGCACGAAGTCAAAAGCGGCAAGCCATCCGCGCGGCGATTCAAAAAGGTTTGCGACCTCGAACGTGATCTCGTCGCTCGGATAGAGTTTTTTCGCCCATTCGATCGCCGTCGGAGAGAGATCGAACGCAGTTACTTTGAACCCAAGTTCGTGCAGGTAGTTCGCATCATCGCCAAGCCCGCATCCGACGACAAGAGCCTTTCGACCGCCGCCTTTAAGCTCGTTCGCCTCGGCCCACCGCTTGAAATACGGATTTGGTTCGAGATCCGCCCAAGGGATCTTCTCCGGGTCGCCCGCAGATTCTTTATAAAGAGCGTCAAACCAGCCGGTCGCATCGCCGCGTTCGGCGAATTCTGTTTGTATCTGTTGTACCCGTTCGCGAGGGTCGAGAGCGTTTTCTGACATAATGCAAGATTCTACGCCTGAACCGGAGCCTTATGCTAACGAAAAAAAATGGCACTGAGGAAAGGCCTCAGTGCCGAATTCAGCAGGCTGTGGAGAAAACTATTAAGGAGCCGTTACGGCGCGGGCTGCATAGCCGCCGTATCGTCACCGAGGATGGTATGCGCAACGTAGGCTCCGCCGTCGCCGACTAGAACGCCGTCGCTGACAAGCACGCCGTCGCTCACGAGGACGCCGTCGCTTACGAGCACGCCGTCTCGATTGAATCTCGGCGTCGGACTGCCGCCCATCGAATCAGAACTCAAGAAGAGAGATCCGTCGCTGACGAGGACGCCGCTGCTGCTGATAGCGCCTTGGAACAGATTCAGATCACCGTACGTCAGGGTGCGTGAGCGCGTGATCGACACCCCTGAGAATGGAGTGCTGTCGCTAACAAGAACGCCGTTTGCGTACATTCCCTGCCAACGCGTCATTAGATCGTCGCCATAGATCAAACCGTAATTCGTTATGACGCCTTTGCCCCAATAGACGGTCGTTCCCCAAAAGTTGCTGGACTGGCTCGCGGGCAGATGGCCGAGAAGCATCGGGCTACCGTTTCCGTTGAATCTGCCCGGCCGGATCAGCCGCGTGATCCGGATCGCGCCTTCTGCGTTGAGAAGGCCCGCGCCCTGCTCGAGAGAATTGGCTCCCTGCAGCGGCTGTGCGGAATACATTATGATCGCCTTGACGAGGTTCGGCGTGAGCAAAGGATTCAGCTGCAGGAGCATCATCGCCGTTCCGGCAACCATCGGAGCCGCCATCGACGTCCCCGACATATACATTACCTTGTCGCCGTTCACCGGATCGTCACCGACCCGAAGTGATGAGTACGTGCGCGCGAGAGCATTCTCTCGCCCGTTGTAATAGGCGCGTGCTCCGATGATCTTGTTGCCGGGCGCAACAACATCGGGCTTGATAAGGTTGTCGTACTTTCGTGCGCCGTTCGGAAGCGTGCGGTAGCCGCGCGTCGGCCCGCGTGAACTATAAGATGCGACCTGATCGTCCAGCCGAGAATCCGTACCGAAAGTGTTTGCGGCTCCGACCGTGATAACCGAAGGTTCGATACCGGGCGAACCGATCGTACCGTAGAGTTTGTTGCCTTCCTCGTCCTTGCCGTAGTTGCCGGCGGATGCGACGACAACGACGCCGGCATTGACGGCCCGTCGTGCGGCGATGCAGAGCGGGTCGTTAAGATAACTGTCGCGTGCCGGCGTGCCGAGGCTCATATTAACGACGCGAATGTCCCAGATCGTCTTGTTTGCAACGATCCAATCGAGCGCGGCGATCAGGCTGCTTGCCCTTCCCGTGCCGACGCTGTTGAGCACGCGTACGTTCAGGATCCTCGCGCCGTCCGCGACGCCGCGATAAGCGCCGTTCTTGAATGTCGAATCGCCATCGAACATCGATGCGACGTGCGTTCCGTGTCCATACGGGTCGCCGGTGATATTTTCGCCGGTGAAATCCCTGCTTAGATCGACCTTGCCGATGAACTGACCATACCAATTCTGGTTTATCATCCGGTGCGAAGTATCGATGCCGCTGTCGATGACGGCAAGGCGTCCCGCGTTTCCGTTCAGCCAAGTAAGATCATTGTTGTCGCCGAGATCAATGCCCGCCGACGGCAAGTTTATGCCGGTCGTGTTGCCGATGTGCTGAAAAGACGATACTTCGCGATCCGGCGAAATATATAAGACATTCGGATCCTCGGAAAGTTCGCGGACCTTTGCGAGCGGAAGTTCTGCCGCGACCAAACCGATATTATTGAGAGCTTTGCTGACACGGCCGCCCATCGCGCCAACCTTCGACCCGACTACGGATGCGAGCTTGCGATTGGTTCGATTTTCGCGGGCAAGGGTCGAGGAGCGTGCGTCAAGGGAAAGCGCGCTGAACTGTTCATTCAGCCCGCCCTCGCTCCTTAACTGAATGATCACTTGGCGAGTCTCGTTAGGGATCCTTTGTGACAAGGCGTTCGTCGCATCTTCTTCCAGATCGGGTGCGATCTTCGTTTTGGACACGGTCTCGTCAAACGCTGCGGATTCTGTGGCGGCGGGAACTTCGAGCGGAGCCGAAGGAACCACAAGCCGTTTTTCCCCGCGCAGACTCTGGCCGAGCACCGAAACGGAAAGTGTCTGCAGCAGGAGAGCAGACAGAACGAGCAGATGAGCGAAGTATTTCATTGAATTATGTCTATTGCCGGATCGCATTAAATTGTTAGGACGCGCACGAATACTTCTGCGGGCGTACAAAATATCCTCGGAGGGCAACATCTGTGCCAAACGCCAAACCCCGCAAGGCCAAGCTTTTGTTGAAATATCGCGATCGTCCAACGCGTCCTGTTCGGTCAAATTGGCGTGGCCTTCATTCTTTTTGACGGATGGGGGTCGTGAGTGTTCGCTTGTATTGGTCCGGAAGCGCGAAAGATGCCCGAGGTCCGCAGGGTGGACGGCTAGCTTCGAAGGGCGTCAAGCAATATAATGATTAGTTTGGTCAGTAATCAGATAATCGAGAGGAAAATACTCTGTGGCGGAACAATTTGACGTAACTATCATCGGTTCGGGGCCCGGCGGCTATGTCGCGGCGGTTCG
>DAORTR010000009.1:0-32956 GCA_035432765.1 Pyrinomonadaceae bacterium | reverse complement strand
GGTCGCGCATATTCGAGATCTTCTTCTCGTTGATGAGAATGAAAGGCTCGTCAAGCACCGCTTCCATACGATCGGGATCGGTCACGAAATACGGCGAGAGATAGCCGCGGTCGAACTGCATACCTTCGACGACCTCGAGAAGCGTGTCCATCGTCTTGGACTCTTCGACAGTGATGACGCCGTCCTTGCCGACGTTATCCATCGCCTCTGCGATGATCGTGCCGATCGTCTTGTCGCCATTGGCCGAGACCGTGCCGACCTGTGCGATCGCATCGCCAGCGACAGGCTGCGACTGATTGTGAACTTCCTCGACGATCGACTTAACAGCCTTGTCGATGCCGCGCTTGAGAGCCATCGGGTTTGCACCGGCGGCAACCGTGCGGACGCCTTCTTTGAAGATCGCCTGAGCGAGAACAGTAGCGGTCGTCGTGCCGTCACCGGCAACATCGCTCGTCTTGCTCGCGACTTCGCGAACCATCTGCGCGCCCATGTTCTCGAGCGTGTCTTTTAATTCAATTTCCTTCGCGACAGTCCCACCGTCTTTGGTGATCGTGGGCGAGCCGAATTTCTTGTCGATAACGACGTTGCGGCCTTTCGGGCCGAGCGTAACTTTGACCGCGTCTGCGAGCTGGTTTACACCACGCAGGATCGCGGAACGGGATTCTTCACCGTGAACAACTTGTTTTGCCATGATCTTTTAAATTTCTCCTAAGGTCGAAATGAGTTGCAGAGTTGACCGAGTTCGGCGAGTTGACCGAGTTTTCACTCGCTGAACCCGCGGAACTTGCTAAGCTCTCGCAACTATTTTGCCGCTTCGCCGGCCCGCGAAATGATGCCGAGGATCTCGTCCTCACGCATGATGATGAATTCGTCGCCGTCGAGTTTGATCTCGCTGCCCGAATATTTGCCGAAAAGTACGCGGTCGCCTTTCTTAACGTCGAGAGCCTGGCGCGTGCCGTCTTCTTTATATTTGCCTGCGCCGGCGGCGATAACTTCGCCTTCTTGCGGCTTTTCCTTCGCCGTGTCGGGGATAAAAAGTCCGCCGGCCGTCTGATTTACATTGTCCTCGATCCGCTTGATGATAACGCGGTCGTGGAGCGGTGTGATGTTTGTTGCCATAGGTCGTTAACTCCTTCTATCTTAATGATTTGATAAAATAGCGATCTTGAGCTTCTACAAAGCAAAACCCGAAGTTTTAGCAGTCTCGGCTCAAGAGTGCTAGTATATTGAATCGGCGATTTTATGTCAAGGTGTTGGCGGGTTGTTTAGAAAAGTTGATAATGGTGTTATCAAGGTTATGATTCTTAGCGAAATTAACATCTACCCGATCAAATCGCTTCGCGGGATCACGCTCCAGAGCGCCGAGATCGAAGACCGCGGCCTTCGAAATGACCGCCGCTGGATGCTGGTTGACGAAGACGACCGCTTCGTCACGCAGCGCGTGCTGCCGAAAATGGCGTTGATCGACGTTGCGATCGACACTCGCGCTTTGAGCGTGAGTTGCGATGGATTCGGCGCACAAAAGATCGATCTCGAGCCGGAAGGTGTGGTTTCACGGCCTGTTACAGTTTTTTCGAGCACCGTTCCCGGAGAAATTTACCAAGGCGAAGTGAACGAATGGTTCAGCGACGTTTTGGGCAAACGGCTTCGGCTTGTGCGTATGCCGCCGAGTTCGCGAAGAGAAGTCAGCGAGGAATATCGTCGGCGCTTGAGCGATATTGTTAGCTTTGCGGACGGATATCCCTTCTTGTTGATCGGCGAGGCATCGCTCGCGGACCTAAATACGCGCCTCGCAGAACCGGTCGAGATGAAACGCTTTCGGCCGAATTTTGTTGTAGAGGGAAGTTACCCGTACGAAGAAGATCGCTGGGAGCAGTTTCGGATCGGCGCGAACACCTTTTACGGCGTGAAGCTAAAAGGCCGGTGTGTCGTCACGACGATCGATCCTGCGACCGGGGCGATCGCCGGCAAGGATCCGCTGCTTACACTTTCCAAATATCGCGGCGGCGTGCTGAACGATAAACGCGGAGCTTTCTTCGGCCAAAATCTGATCGCCGAGGCTGCAGCAGGTACTGTCAGCGTCGGCGATCGTGTCGAAGTTGATGTCTTTCGCGATCCGCCGGTTGAGATGGATCAAAGATAGAGCGCAAACTTAAGGCTCAGCGACGATCTTGAGATCAGCGATCTGGTCGTTGACGACAAGAACCTGCGGCGTAAACTGGAACCGCTTGCTTGTTACCGTGAGAACGTAGGCTTGCCCCGAGCCGATCGCATCGAATTGAAATGCACCGAATGAGCTCGAGAGGGATTGGTATGTGTTGCCAAGTGGATCGACAAGCGTGAGGCGAACGCCGACGATCCCGCGTCCGTCCTGCGTTACGACCCGTCCGGTTACCGACACCATTGCTGCTGTCGGGAGATACGAGGTCTGCCAGAATCCCGGATCAAGACCGTAAGGATCTTCGGCTGAGCGTATGCCCGCGACGGATTGGCCGACGGTGCCAACGATCGAATACGTGCCGCCCGTGCTGAATTGTCCGCCACCCGCAATAACGGCCTGCTCAAGCGAATAGGTCCCGCCCGCAGCGACCTGCGCAGACACGGTCGTTGCCACTCCGCCCAACAGCACTAACGAGCATAAAAAAGCTACTCTTCTAAAAGCACGATCAAACATTTCAGTTTCCTCCCAAGTTTTTCACCCTAGTATTTGGATCACTTCAATGTATCATCAGCCCGAAGTACATTTTTCGCGAATATATAGGAACTTGGAACCAAAAGTCAATCGGAGACCGGTCGGGCGAAGCGTCGGTATGGAAAAGAGTTTGGGTTGGTGACGCGATCTGGCGTTTGGGCTATAAGGTTCCGCCGGTCAAGATGAAATAGGCGTCGAGGTAACGCTGGCTTGTGGCTTCGGCGATATTGGGCGGCAAAGGCGGTGCGGGCGGTGTTTTGTCCCAATCAAGGGTCTCAAGATATTCGCGGACGAACTGCTTGTCGAAGGAAGGCTGTGCGTGTCCCGCCTCGTAGTTCGCGGCATCCCAAAACCTAGAGGAATCCGGTGTAAGGATCTCGTCGATCAGGAGGATATTGCCGTCCGGATCGATGCCGAATTCGAATTTCGTGTCGGCGATAATAACGCCATTCTCGAGTGCAAATTCAGCGGCGGTTATATAGAGTTTTTTCGACGCGGACTTTAGGATCGCGGCAGTTTCTGCTCCTACTGCGGCCTTGAATTCGAGACCCGTGATGTTCTCGTCGTGCCCGGTGGCGGCCTTGGTCGCAGGCGTGAATATTGGTTCGAGGAGTCGGTCGCATTGAGCCAAACCTTTCGGCAGACTGTGTCCCGATACGCTTCCGGTCTCCTTATAATCCTTCCAACCTGAGCCTTCGAGATAACCGCGAACTACGCATTCAAAAGGTATGACCTCGGTCCTTCGCACCAAACTGCAGCGGCCCGCAAGGTTCGGATCGCTTTTGATCGGTTCCGGCATCTCTGCCGTGTCAGCAGTTATCAGATGATTCGGAGTGATATTCGCAAACTTCTTGAACCAGAATGCGGAGAGTTGCGTGAGGACGGCGCCCTTTTTCTCGATTGGCGTTGGCAACACACAGTCGAATGCCGATAGACGGTCGGTCGCGACGAGGAGCAGGCGCGTTTCATCGACCTCATATACATCTCGGACCTTACCTCGGTGGAGTAGTTTTAAGCCGGGAATCTCGCTGCTTGAGAGTGTTGCGGTTGCAGTCATATCCGAACAAACCAATATTATGCCCTCTTTGCCGATAAACGCAAAGCGTGGGTAAAAATTCTGGAATTCTCACATTGTTATACATCTACTAACACGGTTGAAGATTTTTGATGACAAACAGAGTGATCTAGGGCATAATGAATATCGGCCCCGAAGTGATATGTTTTGGGGAGTCTCCGCCAAGACGCGCTATCCTTTCACACCCCTTGAACTGACGTTTGGCATCGCCAATTGGATCTTCTTTCCACATTTTTGAGATGAGCAATTTTTCTATTATTCACAAGATTCTTCCAACCTTGACCGTCGGATTTGTGTTTGCCGGCAAATTGTTTGCCTATCAGGCGGCAAAGCCCGCACCGGCGACCGACGAAGGCGGCGGCCTCTGGACTTGGATCAGCTACTTGCTGTTGGCGGCCGGCCTGTTTGGGCTTTCATATTTCCTATGGCAGCGGAGCAAGCAGACTCAACCGGACGGCGAGGATACGTCGGACGCAGACGACTCCCAGCCTTGGAACAGTGCCCATCACGTCGATGCCGACCAAGAGATGGCGTGGTTCAGCAAATCCAAAAAGCCGAAGAAGAAGAAAAAGGTCGTCGGTCCAAAAGCCGAAAGACGCAGCGGCGATGAGCGACGTACGAAAGCGCGACCGAGTAAGCCGCGTACAACGCTCGCGAGCGTCGATACAGTAACGGCGGCTCGAGCGTATCAGGAGAAGCTCCGTAAATATCAGTATTCTCAACTGCCGGTACACTCATTCATTCAGATCACCGAAGCAAGGCCATTCGAGAAACTGCCGGTCGGATACGACCCGGACCTGTTGAGCGCGATCGATCAGGCTCTTGATGAAAACGAGGAAGAAGAGGCGTTTCGCGAGATAGCGGTGAAGGTTCTCGCAAAATTCAAGACGCGGAACGCCGTCGAAGGGCTCTCGCAAATGGCGCTCTACGACCTTTCGGCCAACATCCGTTCCAAAGCTGTAAGCACGCTTGCGGAATTCGACCACGAATCCGTCTTTGAGACGATCCTGCTCGCTTGCGCCGATCCGACCCGCGAGGTCCGCGCAGCGGCGGCACGCGGCCTTTTCCGGCTCAACTTCGACCGAGCCGAAGCTTGGAAGCGTATTATCAACACGGATGACAAATTCAGGATCAGTATGGCTGCCAAGGCGGCAATCGAATCCGATATCCTGAGCAAGTCGATCGATCGCCTGATCCACCAGGATATGAAGATCGCATACGAGACCTTTGCCCTCGTTGCCCTTGTTCTCAAAGCGGGCGAGGCGCAGTCGATCATTGACGCATTCAAGTCCACTAAGGATGATCGTGTCCGTCTCGCGCTGCTCCACGTGGCAGCGGTCGTTGCCGATCCCGATTCTATCGAGGCATTCAAAGCTGTCGGCGAAGAGGGATATTCCGGCGAGGTGAAAGAAAGGCTCAAAGACCTCGCAGAGATCGCCGAGGCTGTCGCCGTGTAAGGCTGGCCGGTTAAGAAGCAGATGAGTAATGCCCGTCTATTCTTTCGAGAATAGGCGGCTTTTTTACGCCTGCAATTTGTTATATGATGAAGGTGTGCAATTTCGTCTCATTTCTGAAAATCAGCCAAAGGGCGACCAACCTGCGGCCATCGAACAGCTTGTCGAGAATCTCGACCAAGGCGTAAAAAACCAAGTTCTCTTAGGTATAACCGGCAGCGGCAAGACTTTCACAATCGCGAATGTTATCGAACGCGTGCAAAGGCCGGCGCTCGTGCTGGCGCATAACAAGACTCTCGCGGCGCAGCTTTACCAAGAATTCAAAACCTTCTTCCCGGAGAACGCGGTCGAGTATTTTGTCTCGTATTACGACTATTACCAACCTGAGGCTTACGTTCCTGCGGCGGATCTGTATATCGAAAAAGAGGCGACGATCAACGATGAGATAGATCGCCTGCGTTTGAGTGCGACGCGGTCGCTTTTTGAGAGGCACGATGTGATCGTCGTTGCGTCCGTGTCTTGCATTTACGGGCTTGGCGACCCCGATGCTTATTATGGAATGCTGATGTTCGTCGAACCGGGAATGAAGATCAAGCGTGACGAATTCCTGCAGCGGCTTGTCGAACTGCAATACGAGCGTACGAATATCGAGTTCGAACGCGGAACTTTCAGAGTTCGCGGCGACATCGTCGAACTCTATCCGAGCTATCAGGATCAGGCGTATCGCATCGAGTTTTGGGGCGATGAGGTCGATTCTGTTTCGACGATCGACTCGCTGCTTGGCGAGGTGCTCGTAAAGCACGAGAACCGCATTCCGATCTACCCGAAGACTCACTTCGTGATGTCAAAAAAGACGATCAAGAACGCCGTGCAGACGATTCGTGTGGAACTCGACGACCACGAAAAATTCCTCGTTGAAGAGGGAAAGGTCGTGGAGGCACAACGTCTGCATCAACGAACGATGTACGACCTCGAAATGATCAAGGAGATGGGATTTTGCCGTGGGATCGAGAATTATTCACGGCATCTGACCGGCAAAAAGCCGGGCGAGCCACCGCCGACGTTGCTCGATTATCTGCCGTCGGACGCGATGATCGTCATAGACGAATCACACCAGACGGTGCCGCAGCTCGGGGCGATGTACAAGGGCGATCAATCGCGAAAGGGAACGCTCGTTGAGTACGGCTTTCGTCTCCCGAGTGCGAAGGACAATAGGCCCTTGAACTTTGACGAATTTGAGGCGCGACGCGGCCAGACGATCTATGTTTCGGCAACGCCCGGCGCTTTTGAGCTCACGCAGACCGAGGGCGAGGTGATCGAGCAGATCATTCGCCCGACGGGCCTGCTCGATCCGGTCGTCGAGATTCGCCCGGTGAAAGGCCAGATCGACGACCTTTTGGAAGAATGCCGACAGCGGGCCGAACGTAACGAACGGGTGCTTGTTACGACGCTAACGAAACGGATGGCAGAGAATTTGAGCGAATATTTTGCCGAAGTCGGCGTAAAGGTCGCGTACTTGCACAGCGACATTCACACGCTCGAACGCATAAAGATCCTGCGCGACCTTCGTCGTGGTGAGTTCGACGTTCTGGTCGGCATCAATCTTCTGCGGGAAGGCCTAGACCTGCCGGAAGTTTCACTCGTCGCGATCCTTGACGCCGATAAAGAGGGTTTCTTGAGAAGTGAGCGTTCGCTTATACAAACGATGGGCCGCGCGGCTCGAAACGCCGACGGCAAAGCGATACTTTATGCCGACAAGATCACGGATTCGATGCGGAACGCCATGGACGAAACCGCACGCCGCCGTGAAATTCAGGAAGCATACAATCAAGAGCACGGCATCACGCCGAGGACGATCGTAAAACCGGTCGAGGCGACGCTGGTGACGGCGTACGAAGCGGATTATTTCAAGGTGCCGCTTGATATCGATAAGTTCGAAGAGTATTCGCCGAAACAGCTAAGGGAAACGATCGGCCAGCTCGAGGTCGATATGCGTGCCGCCGCAAAGGATATGAAATTCGAACAAGCTGCCGAGATCCGCGACAGACTTAAGTACCTGAGGGAAAGAGAGCTGGAGTATCGATAAACTCGTTATTCTTTAGGAAACCCATCATCCGTCCTAAAGTCATCAAAAAATATCCCTGTTTGTAAACGTTTGGCGAACGCCTTAAAATCTACCATATGCAGGTCAAGACGCAGCAGGATGATCTACAGAATTACCTGACCGATGCGAGCAATATGCCCGGCGGGCACGCCGAGCGGCTTTTCGTGCCGGAGAGGCCGGAGGAGGTCGCAGAGATACTCCGCGAGGCGAACGCAGAGGGAACGCCGGTGACTATTTCGGGTGCGCGAACCGGCACGGTCGGCGGTGCGATCCCGATCGGAGGTCTCATAGTCTCGCTCGAAAAGCTGAATTCGATCGAAATTGATAAAAACGCCGCGACCGTGACTGTCGGTGCCGGAGTCATACTCGGCGATCTTCAGAAAGAGGTCGAGCAAGTGGGGCTATTCTATCCGCCGGACCCGACCGAGTGGAGCTGTCAGATTGGCGGTAATATAGCAACGAACGCCTCAGGTGCACGGAGCTTCAAATACGGAGCGACGAGGGAATATGTTCAGCAGCTTCGAGTCGCCCTGGCGACCGGCGAATTCGTTTCGGTTCGACGCGGCGATGCTGTCGCGGCGGATGGAATGCTGCGGATCATCGCCGAGAATGGCAGGGCGATCGACATACGCGTCCCAACTTATGAGCGGCCGAAAGTCAGGAAGAATGTCAGCGGATATTTCAATTCGGACAGCCTGGACTCAATAGATCTTTTCGTCGGAAGTGAAGGCACGTTGGGCGTCATTGTTGAGGCGACGCTTACGCTTCTCGAAAAGCCGAAAAGCTTCTTTAGCGGGATCGTTTTTTTTGAAAATGAGAAGGATCTGCTCGCCTTTGTCGCTGAAGCACGGGTGCGTTCCTGGAAACCGGATCATGACATTGAGGCTGCGCTAATTGAATATTTCGATGCGAATTCGCTAGGGCTCATCGCCGAGAAATTTCCTGAGACGCCGTCGAATATGGCCGGTGCGATATTCTTTGAGCAGGAAACCACGCCCGAGAATGAGGATGTGCTGCTCTCGGCGTGGAACGATCTGCTCGAAAAACATCGCGCGGCGCAAGATGCATCGTGGTTTACGACCAACGAGCAGGACCTTGCTAAGATGCGCGAGTTCCGCCACTCGCTTCCTGTTTCGGTGAACGAACGGGTCGTGCGGAACAAGCAGAAAAAGATCGGGACGGATATGGCCGTGCCTGATGACAAGTTCGGGGGCTTTCTGCGTTTCTACAAAGAAACGCTTGAGGCGAGCGGCATTGAGTACGTGATCTTCGGCCACATCGGAGACGCGCATCTGCACGCAAATCTTCTCCCAAAAACAGACGAAGAAGTAACGCGTTCACGCCACATTTACGGTCGTTGCATCGCACAGGCGATAATGCTTGGCGGATGTGTTTCTGCCGAGCATGGGATCGGAAAGTTGAAGCGACACTATCTCGCCGCAATGATGGGCGAACGCTATTTGAATGAAATGGCAGAGGTGAAGCGTGCCCTCGACCCGCGCGGAATACTCGGCCGCGGCAATATGTTCGGTGAAGCATATTTGACCGCATAACGATTCGAAAGAGGTTTTATGATCAAAGCGATCTTGATGGATTTTAACGGGGTCATCATCGACGATGAGCCGATACAAATGCGTGCCTATCAGTCGGTGCTCAAGGATCGCGGCGTCGATCTCACCGAAGAGGACTATTACAATTCGCTCGGTATGGACGACAAGACGTTCGTCCGAGCAGCATTCGAGCGCGTCGCAAAATCGGTTTCGGAGGATGAGTGCGCCGAGATCGTCTCGGCGAAGACCGACGCGTGGCGCCGCGAGGTCTCGTCAAAACTCCCGCTCTTTGACGGGATCGAAGATTTCATCGAGAAAATGGCGCGAGTCTATACGCTCGGCATCGTGAGTATGGCAAATTTGAGGGAGATCGAACACGTGCTTGAGAGGGCGAACCTGAAGAGGTATTTCTCGACGATCGTGTCGTCGGCGGACGTATCTAAGTGCAAGCCTGACCCCGAATCTTACGATCTCGGATTTCGTATGATCGACGCGGTGCGTACGTCTTCCGGCCATCTCCCGATGACGCGCGAAGAGTGTGTTGTGATCGAGGACAGTCCGCCGGGAGTTGCCGCAGCGGTCAAGGCGGACCTCCAGGCATTGGGAGTAACGAATACGGTTCCCGCTGAGAAGATGCGAGCCGCCGGTGCCAGAGCAACGGCGAAAGATTTGCGTGATTGGTTTCCCGAATCGATCCGCCTCGTTTTCGCTACCGAATAGAATATGAGTTCACACTTTATCTCTCGCGACGATGCCGAGAGCGATCTCCTGGCTGCGGCAACATTCATCGGCGAGAGAATTCGCACCGCCGACGGCCAAGCGGAATCGATGTCCGCAGTCATTCCGCTCTATCTATTGCGGGGCGACGTCGATCTGTCTGCGGAACTGGCGAACACCGTCGATGACCCGTTCACGCGCGATAAATTGATCGCGTCAGTCGCTCAAAAATGCGTCGAGATCGACGACAATGAGTATGCCCTTCAGCTTGTTGAGGCGATCGAGGATGACGGGATGCGTCTGCTTGCGCTCGAACGTTTCGGTATGTCGAAGGCCGCATCGGGCGATCTTGAACTTGCGCGCGAGATCGCTTCGCAAATGACGCAGCCTGACTTTGTTGATGCGGCAATTGCGTCGGCAGAAGCTGAGAACGGAACCGTCGATAGCGCAAAAGCTGCGGTCGATTCAGTTGATTTCTCGACTGCCCGCGTTCAGGCATTTCAACAGATCGCTGCGAAATGGATCGAGCAAAAGCGTGCGGATGAGGCAGTTCTGCTCCTTGAGGCAAGCCTTGAAGCAGCGGACGAGATCGAGCATCGAGAAGAACAGGTTCGCGCCGTTTGCGAGACGGGAAATTTATTCATAACGGCTGAGCGCCGTGACCTCGCCGTTAAGACATTCCAGAAGGCTCGCGACTTTGCCTCGAATATCGAAAGCACGCACAAGGATTTCTATCTCGGCAGCTCAGCTCTAGGTTTGCTTCAGTCGGGCAGCAATGATCTTGCGGAAAAGGCTCTCGGCGAGATCACGGACAAGACTCAGTTCGCGGGAACGCTGCTCGCATTCGCACGTCATCTTTCGAACACAGGTCAGGCCGATGATGCATTGAACGATATCGAAGAGGCGTTCGAAGTTTTGGAAGGCCAGCAGGAAAAAGAAACTCGTGACAGCCGTGCGCGTAACTCGATCTGGACGGCGATAGCTGTGCAGTTCGCAGGATTCGGGTACGCTGACCGCGGCATTGAGATCGCAAAGAAGAATATAGATGATCGAGAAACTGCAAAGGCGATAGGTGAGATCGCACAGATCCTTGCGACAACAGGCGACTTAGAAAAGGCCCGCGAAACTGCGCTATTGCAGGAAGAAGCATACGACCAAGCGGAGACGCTCGTCTCGGTCGTTGACACTTTGACGCTGAAAGGTGAAACCACGAAGGTCGCCGAGACGCTTGCCGAAGCCGAGGAAATAACCGACACCGTTCCGCAGATCTCGGCTAAGGCGGACTTGCTGATAGAAATTGCGAAGCGTCGGAAAGATCTGGGCGAGGCCGGGATCGCGACCGCGACTGCCGAGAAAGCGATCGCTTCGATCGTCGAAATACGAGACGAAAGTCGAAGAGTGACCTCGCTCGCAAACTTGAGCTCTGCCGTAACCGATATCTCAACCCTTTCCGAATCGGCGCGCAATGACCTCATTCATCTGATCGCGGCAGCGGAAATGTGAAACTAAAGGTCTGAGGAAATAAGATCTTCAAAATTGTCACGCCGCCGAATGAGCGTTGTCGTGCCGCCGTCTTTTATCAGTACGACTGCCGGGAGAAAGCGTGCGTTGTATTGTGACGCCTGCGAGAGCGAATACGAACCGCAGTTCAAAAGAGCAAGTACCTCGCCCGGCTCGACGCGCGAAGGGAGAAGGCGATATTCCGGAAGACGGCTTTCGCCCTCAATATCAAAATAGACGTCACCGCCATCGCACAACGGCCCAGCGACCTTGTATGAAGCATCGTGCGCGTTACTCGTCCGTTCTGCCGAGATCAAGCGGTAGAACCACTTGTAAGTTTCCATCGAAAGCAGGATATTGAATCCGGCGTCGGTGAGAAGCCAATGGTCTTCGCCGCCGTTCGAGGTCGGCCGCGATTTTACATTCCGAACGGTCGTCAAGCAGATTCCCGTATCCCCGATGATGCTGCGTCCCGGTTCGAGGAGCAGCGTGAGGCCGTCGAGCAGATGCTCCGCTTTCGCCTTTTTTGCGGCCTGCTGAACCGCTTCCCAAGCCGGGCGGATCGCATCGGAAGGCTCGTAAACTGCGGCGAGCATCGCTTTCTGTTTCGGGTCCATGTCGGCGGCATCATCCTCAAGATATCTGACAGGGAAGCCGCCGCCCAAATTAATGTGCCGGAGCTTCTGCCCCGTTTCGCCGAATACGCGCACCAAGCTTGCAAAAAGAGTTTCGAAGGCCGCGACGTAAACCGTCGGGTCGGGGTTTTGCGATCCAATATGCAGGTGAACGCCGAAGATATTAACGTGCGCGGAATTGGCGTATCCCCGGACCGCGGAATACGCTTCGTCAGGCATCATTCCGAACTTCGAGGTAAGAAGTGCGGTCTGCAGCCCCGAATGTGTCTTGGACTCGATCTCGGGGACAAGACGCAGACTTGCGTTCGCTCGTTTGCCAAGGCATTTTGCCGCTTTCTCGATCAGAGACAATTCGAACAGCGAATCTACCTGGATCGCATAAATACCATTTTCGATCGCGAGTTCTATCTCCCACGCCTCTTTGCTCGTTCCGTTGAAGGTTATCTGTTCTCCCGTAAACCCCGCCTTCAACGCCTTCCAGAGTTCACCGCCGGAATTTACCTCGACGTCGCAATCCGCATCTTTCACGGCTCGCAAAATGCCGAGCGTGGACATTGCTTTTGCGGCGTAACAAAGCTTCAACGGGCAGCCAATTACTTCGGCGACACGCTTTAGACGTTCGATATTTTGGCGGATACGCTTCTCGCTAAAAACGAAAAGCGGCGAGCCGAATTCGCGCGCCAATTCGACAGCGTCAACGCCGTCGATCGTGAGATGTCCTTCTCTCGTTTCGAGAAATCCGTCGATCTGCCAACTCATCGGGGAGATACCTGAATGCCCGTGCCTCGAGGATAGAGGCCTGGAAGTGAGATCGGCAGGCGACCGGTTATCGGCTGAGTGCCAAGGACCGAACGCGCGGCCGCACGTTGGAGACTCGACATATCGCCGTAAGCGACAAGGTATGTTTTCATTTCAGGAAAGCTGCCAAGTACATAAGGATTTCCAAAGCTGATGCCGATGACCTGCTTGCCGCTTGCAAGAAGTTCGCGAATGATCGCAGCGCCGTTCTCGGGCACACCGACGCTGTTCTTTGCGCCGGAACGGACCCGCCCGTAAAGCCCGACGACAATGATATCAGCTTCTGATGCGGCGAGACGAGCGGCGGCCGTCTGTTCGGCGAGCGAATTCTCCTGAAGATAATATGGCGAGAATCTCACTCCATTTGATCGAAGCGTCGAGGCAAAGGATGCCATCGTCTCCGGCCCGTCGAATCCGTTCGAAAGCCCGAGGACGACGATCTTCTTCGACCGATCGAGCGGCAACGCATTCGCGTCATTGCGGACGAGCGTGATGGCCTTTGTAGCAACCTCGTCCGAGAGAGCGAGTGATTCGGGTCCGGAAACGATCTTGTCCATCGCGTCGATATTCGTGATCTTGTTTTCAAAAAGGCCGACAGCAGATTTCCACGCGAGAATACGCCGAACGGAATCATTGAGACGTTCCTGCGAAATTCGACCGCTCTTGACCGCGGCGAGAATTCCGGCGATCATTGCGTCGGGATCCGACGGTTTTTCGAGCAGATCAGAGCCGGCAAGAAACGCCCGAACTCCCGCTTCGCCTTGTTCGAAATAGAGTGTCAAACCGCTCATCGACATTGCATCCGTCACGATCAGTCCCTTAAAGCCCATATCGTTTCGCAGGAGATCCGTCTGTATCTTCTTCGAGAGAGTTGCGGGGATGAAGGCCTTTTGATCGACGATCTCGGCTCCCGCTTCAGCATCGCCCCCGCGATAATTCTTGAGCGGCATTACGACCTCGTTGTCGATCTGCGGAAGGGCGATGTGCGCGATCATCACGGACGCGACGCCGTCTTTGACCGCAGCGCGAAACGGGACAAGTTCGGTCTTTTCGAGCGAGGCAAGAGAATGATCGATGATCGGCAGCCCGCGATGCGAATCCACGGCAGTGTCGCCGTGTCCGGGAAAATGTTTTGCCGTGGCGATCGCTTTTTCACTCTGAACGCCGTTGATAAACGCTGTGCCGAATCGCGCAACATCCTGCGGATCTTCGCCGAAACTGCGCACATTTATGACAGGGTTGTCGGCGTTATTATTTACGTCCAGCACGGGAGCGTAAACGTGTTGAACGCCCATGGCACGCGCTTCGCGACCCGTGATCACGCCGATGCGTCGGGCATAGTCAGGTTCGCCCGTAGCTGCGACCGCCATTGCCCACGGAAAATTCACCGCGTCGGCAAAACGCATTCCGATGCCGGTCTCTGCGTCAAGAGCCATCAGAAGCGGCACCGTCGCTTCATTCTGCATCCGATCGATGAGGATCGAGGTTTCGTAGATCGGAGCGCCGAAAAAAATGATCCCGCCGATCTTGTTTTCAACGACCTGGCGTTTTAGCTCCTTATAATAGGCACTATCGCGATTGGCAAACCGAGCGTTCACGCCGATCTGGATCAGTTGCCCGACTTTTGCCTCGACGGACATCTTCTTAAGAAGTTTATCGGCTCTTTTCCAATCCTTCGCCGATGGAGCGAATTTGCTCTCGGACGCCGTCGCCGGAGCGCCGGCGGCAAATGGAGCGCCATTCAAGAGAAAAGTTAAAGAGAGGATCGAGCTAATTAGTGACTTCATCATTTGATCGTGACGTGAAAATAATTGACGCGAGCCATGCAACGATGAGCGTGACGACGCTGCCGATGAACGCGTACCAAGTCCACGCGATCTTTGTCGCAAGCAGAATATATACCATCAAAAAGATGCTCGCGATCATGCCTAGAAGGGCGTGAATTTCTTTTGCGCGTTTTATAAGCGTTCCGACGAGAAATACGCCGAGTATCGGACCGTTGATCAAGGACGCGACCGAGAGGGCGAGCGCCAATGCCGATTCTCCCGAACGCATAAATCCGACCGCGATCACGATCTGCACGATCCCGACGATCACGGTCAGCCAGCCCGCGATCTTAACGAGCTTTCGGTCGCTCGCATCGGGGGCGAACGGCTTGTAAAGATCGTTTACCGCCGTCGCTGCGATAGAGTTTAGAGAAGAGGACAATGCTGCCGCAAAGATCGCGGCAACGACAAGCCCGGACAAGCCCGCGGGCATATGTTCGGTAATAAAGTTCGGAAAGACCTGATCGCCCTTCAGAAATGGGAAAGTCGCCGAAATACCCGAATTCAGCACGCCGGCCTGCGCATATTCGGGGGACAGATACGGTGTGTAAAACGCGAAAAGCAGCACGCCGATGAACAAGAAACCGATGAACTGTCCGAGCACAACAAGCCCGGAAGAGAGAAGCGCGGCCGCTGCGGAAAACGGCTTGCTCGTGCACAGATACCGCTGTACTAGGTATTGGTCCGTTCCGTGCGTTGACATCGTTAGGAAGCAACCGCCTAAAAGCCCCGACCAGAATGTAAAAGTCTTTGTGATGTCCCAGCCGAAGTCAAAAACACTGAATTTATTGAACTGTTCTCCAAGCGCGACGGCACCCGAAAAGCCGCCGTTGATATTCTGGATAAGAACGACCGCGGCCGCGGCCGCACCACCGATGTAGATCACAAGCTGCACGACCTCGACCCAAATGACCGCTTCCATTCCGCCGTAAAAGGTGAAGACGATCATCACGAGTCCCAGCAGAACGATCGACGCGACTATCACGGTCGCCGGATCCGTACCCGGATAGAACGACGCCCAAACTGCCGCAAGAACGATGGCTGTTAGCAGCAGCCGAATGCCGTCGGCAATGTTGCGCATCACGACAAAAAGCGCCGAGGCGAGCATCTTTACCCGCCGTCCGAATCTGTCGCCGAGAAGCTGATAAACGGTTAGAAGCTCGCCCTTAAAATACAGCGGTATAAAGAGCAGGGAAATCACGATGCGTCCTAGCAGATAGCCGAATACGAGCTGTAGGAATTGAAAATTTCCGCCCTTTGCGAACGCGATGCCGGGCACGGAGACGAATGTGATCGTGCTCGTCTCGGTTGCGACGATCGACATAGCGATCGCCCACCACGGTACGCTGCGGTCGCCGACAAAGTAATCCTCGGTCGTTTCCTGCTTTCCCGAAAACAAGATGCCGAAGGCTGTGATGCCGATCAGATAGCCGAAAATAATTACGAGGTCGAGTATTCCCATGTGTCTTACTTTGCTAAACGTCTATTTCAAGGGCGTCGCCGATGCGGTCGATCGAAATATCGGCGTCAGGATATTGAGCGATCTCTTTTGTGTCGGCGGCATAATGGCCTTGCTTGACGAAAACCGTCGTAACGCGCGCCTGCCATTGCTTCTTGATCGCGGTCAGGATCCGCAGTTTATCATCAAAAAGGTAATAGCGTTCTGCCGGATAGCGACGTTCAATATCCGCGAGTTCGTGTTCTTTGTGGATGTAGATGAGCACGTTGTTCTCGACGGCCTCACCAAGGCCCGAACGCTCGATCTTTCGAGGCTGAAATACCGCGTCGCCGTCAGTTAGGATCACGACCGGCCCGATCGCTTTGAACTTGTCGAGGACATCCAGCGAATTTGGAAAGAGGCGATTCGCGAACGGATAATTGATCAGGTAATTCGACAATGCGAGCACGTGCGATTCGTAAGGGAATTGCTCGCGATAACGCTGCAGGGCTCCGAGATAGTCTGCGTAGCCGAGCTCATTGCGAAGCTCCTCAAAGATCTTCCAGTAGGTCGCCGTTCGCTGTTCGCCGACCTCGGTCTTTAGAAAATCGCGCAATGCGGCCGACACACGATCGTTATCGAGCAGCGTGTTATCGACGTCAAAAAAGAAGACAACTTTGTTCATCAAAACAGTTTAGCAAGCGAGAGCCGAATCGGGCGTTATGCTTTCGCTTTTTGGATCGCGTCGAGGACGACGAAGTTGGTCTCGGCCAGCAGCGACCTAGCTTCGTCGCTGCCGACATCCGCCTTTGCCATTACCAATGCCACTCGAAGATCACCGCCGGCCGCGTCGAACAGAATTTGTGATTCCGCCTCACTCTTACCGGTTTCGGCAGAAATGATACGAAAACTCCGCTCGCGAAGTTTGTTGTTGGCAGATCTCATATTCGTCATCCGGTTGCCGACAACATACCCGAGGCGGATCATCACGGCGGTCGAGATCATATTTAGAATGAGCTTCTGCGCAGTTCCCGCTTTCATACGCGTTGAACCGGCGATCACTTCCGGGCCGACCACCGCCACGATCGCTACGTCGATATTTGTCGTGATCCGCGAACCTGGAGAGCATGTGATGCACGCGGTAAAACAGCCGAGTTCGCGGGCATATTCGAGAGCGCCGATCGTGTACGGTGTGCTTCCGGACGCAGCGATCCCGATCACGGCGTCTTTCGTAGTCAAGCCGCGGACCTGCAAATCGGCTTTCCCGGCAAGCGAATCGTCTTCGCTCGCTTCGGTCGCTTTATAAAGCGCTTCGACGCCACCTGCGATCACGCCTTGAACTCGTTCCGGATCGACGCCGAACGTTGGCGGTAGTTCGCTCGCGTCCAAGACTCCCAAGCGTCCGCTCGTGCCGGTTCCGATATAAAAGAGCCGTCCTCCGCTCTTGATGCGAGCTGCGACCTGATCGACGACCGCTGCGACCTGCGGCAGAACTTCCTCTACTGCGACGGCAACTTTCTTGTCCTCGTCGTTTATCAACACAAGCGCATCGAGCGTCGAAGCTTTGTCGATCTCGCGAGTAGCGTCATTTTCAGATTCGGTGATAGAAGTCACTTTGGTAATATGCCTGATATTTTCGATCGAGCAGTTCGTGAATAGTTAAATTTAGGTCCGCCGCCCTCTCTTCGTTAAAGATGGTCCATCGTCGCCGGGCAATGGTTCGATAACAGTACCATCCGTACGTGCGATCTGGCACGCGGCGTGTGCCGGAGTGAATTTTGGTTTCGTCAAGAATGCCCGCGGAGCCTCAGCGTGTATCAATTCCGTCATCGTATCCGTGAGAAGGTTTCCCGCGAGAAATACGCTTCCAACGCACCCGACAGGGAACTTGGAACCGCGAAGCTTTAGCTTTCTTATCACCGCGGCTGCCGCATTCCCAAGTTCTGCTCCGGCGTCTTTAAGGATCGCGATGGCGACTGCGTCACCGGCTTTTGCGGTTTCGGTTACTAGGCGCGAAAACCCCGCGATCCGGCTATTGTCCATCGTCGGAGCGTATATCGCGCCGATAAGGTTCTCGACATTTGACGCGCGAAAGTATTCCGCGGCCTGTTCGGACAGAGCGGTCGCAGGCCCTCGGCCGTCCGACGCTTTTGCGATTCGATGAAGTGCCTCACCGGCGATCCCACGGCCGCCGCCTTCGTCGCCCGCGACCGGTCCCCAACCGCCTGCCATCGCCCTCCTTCCGCTGCTATCGACGCCCAGGCAGATCGATCCGGTTCCGGCGATCACGACGAGCCCCGCGTTCCCGAGCGTTGTTCCATAAAGAGCGATCTCAGCGTCTGTGGTAACAAATATACGTTCAACGCGAAAGCGCGCAAGGAAACTTTCACGCACACGTTCCCGAATATCATATCTGCGGACGCCGGCCAGCCCGAGGGCGGCCGCAACAATATCGCCGCGAGAGATATCTTGGTCGTCACAGGCCTTGTCAATGGCGTATGCGATATTCGAAACTGCCGTCTCGACGCCGACGCGCAATGGGTTTGCCGGGCCGCCTGTTGCCTCGGCGACGATTCGCCCCTTATCGTTCATTATCGCGATGGTGCATTTCGTCCCGCCGCCGTCAACGCCGAGGTAGAACCGATACGCGTGAGCTTTCGTTTCCTTTTTCATCTTGTTCTCGCCGCCTTCGATAAGACGCCCTTGAACGCACAAAAATCACATACATTCTTCGCTACGCTTGACATATAATCAAATTTAAAGGATTTTATGTAGTCAATAAGCAAATCTGATCGACAATTTACTATGGAGATTCGACAGCTAAAGGCTTTCTTGGCGATCGCAGAGGCGAAGACCTTCACGGCCGGAGCCCGCCGCGTGGGCGTAACGCAGGCGGCGATCTCGATGCAGATCCGCCAATTGGAGGACGAAGTTGGAATGCCCGTGTTTACGCGAACACCGCGTCGGGTGATCTTGACCGAGGCCGGCGAGTACCTGCTTGACCGTGCGAGGAAGATCTTGCGTGAACACGATTCCGCTATCGCCGAGATCGCAGAGGTCGCCGGCGCAGAGCATGGGCGCTTGCGTGTCGGCAGTTCTTCATCGAATTTTGCGGCGAACAAACTGCCGAAGATCCTCGGCAAACTTCGGCAGAGGTTTCCGCACGCGGACCTACACGTTACGTCGGGTACAAGCCAACTTCTCGTTGACAAGATAATGCACGGCGAGGTCGATATCGCATTTGTGAGTTTGCCGGTGGATAATTCGTCAATAATGACGGACCTTCTTTTGAGCGATGAGATCGTCGCGATCGGGCATCCGTCGCATCCGTTGGCAAAAGATAGATATATTTCGGCGGCGGCACTCGCCGGCGAAAAACTCATCTTAGGCGAACGCGGCGGGAATACGCGGCGAATGATCGACGATTTCTTCAACGCGGCGAATGTTCGGCCGAATATCATTATGGAGCTTTCCCGGCAGGCTGCTATAAACGAAATGGTCGAGGCGAATATGGGCGTCGGAACTGCAGGCGCAAAAACGATCGCGGAACTCGTCCGTCAGAAGAAACTCGTTTCGTGGATGATCGAGGGTGCCGAGATCAACTGGGATCTCGGGCTTGCACGCTTGCGTGGCGGATACTATTCGCCGATCGCGAAAGAGTTCGTTGCCCTTTGCAAGGCAAATTTCGCCGAGAAGGAAAAGAACACGAAGCCACGGAAATAAGTTCGATGCAAAGACGTTTGATCAGCCGGATGAAAATTTGTTTACGGAAAAGTTTTATTCGATCACGTTGCGCTTTGGTGTGGCCTTCGGTGTGGTTGTGCATTGCATTCTTTCTTTGCATCGCCGCGGTAACAACTTACGCTCAGGGGCTGCCGGTTGCGGCGGCGCGTTCCGCAGGGATGAATCCCGAAAGGCTTGCGGAGATCGGGCCGGCCGTGGAGAAGGCGATCGCCGACAAAGATATGCCTGGAGCGGTCATTCTAGTTGGTCACAATGGCAAGATCGTTTACAGACAGGCGTTCGGAAACCGCGCACTCGTGCCTGTCGTCGAGAAGATGACGGTCGATACGATCTTTGATCTCGCGAGCCTGACGAAAGTCGTTGCGACAACGACGTCCATAATGAAGCTCGTCGAGGACGGCAAACTTCGGCTGAACGACACGGTTGGAAAGTTTTTTCCGGAGATTCAGGACGAGCGGGCAAAAAACGTAACGATCAAAGAACTTTTAACTCATACATCCGGTTACGCGCCGGATTTCGACCTAAAGGAAAAATGGAGCGGACGCTCGGGAATGCTTCAGGCTCTCTATAAGGAGAAGCTGCGGGACTTACACGGTACGCAATTCGTCTATTCGGATATCAATTTTGAAATACTCGGCGCTCTCGTACAAGTTTTGTCCGGCAAGACGCTTGATGAATTTGCAGAAGCGAATTTTCGATCCCTCGGTATGCGCTCGACCTTTTTTATAAAGTTCCGTCCGCCCGAAGCGGACGCCGATACGTTCTTTGCCCAAGATGAACTCTCGCCGGGCATTCGTCAACGCATCGCTCCGACCGAGAATATTCGCGGCCAGCAAAGTTATCTTGGCTCAAAATTTGAAGGCGATAAGACAAGCGGAGACCGGATCCTTCGCGGCGAAGTTCACGATCCGACGGCGTACAGAATGGGCGGCGTGGCAGGGCATGCCGGACTATTTTCGACAGCAGACGATCTCGCGCGATTCTGCCAGATGCTTTTGAACGGCGGAACATTGGATGGAAAACGCATTCTCTCGGCCTCGACGGTCACGAGAATGACGGCGCCGAACGTCGTCTCGGGCACCGGCGATACGCGCGGCCTTGGTTGGGACATCGATACCTCATTCTCGTCGAACCGCGGAGAGCTTTTCCCGCGCGGCTCGTTCGGCCATACAGGTTTTACGGGCACGAGTATCTGGATCGATCCGACCACAAAGACCTTTGTCGTTTTTCTTTCGAACCGCGTCCATCCGAACGGTAAAGGCAACGTCACGCCGATCCGTGCGAAGGTCGCGACACTCGCGGCCGCGGCGGTCGAAGATACTTCGATCGAGAAAATTCGTGAGGCAGAGGCGGAATATTCATCGCAAGTTGCCGCTCTGCTTCCGATTTTCAAGCGACATAGCGAGCTGATAACCGGCTTCAGCCGGTTGGAGTTTGGCGGGTTGTTTACCCCGCGGTCTTTTCCCAAGGACGTGCTCAATGGCATCGACGTTCTTGAGCGTGACGGATTCAAACAGCTTGCCGGAATGAAGGTCGGACTTGTAACAAATCAAACGGGCCGCGACCTCAACGGTAAACCGACGATCGATGTGATGTTCAACGCCCCGAACGTGAAGCTTGCAGCTCTTTTCTCGCCGGAACACGGCATTCGAGGGGAACTCGACCAAGAAAAGATCGACGATGCGAAGGATGCGAAAACGGGTCTTCCCGTATATTCACTTTACGGCGAGACCCGAAGGCCGAAACCCGAACAGTTGAAAGATATCGATGCGATCGTTTACGACATTCAGGATGTTGGAACGAGATTCTATACGTACACGGCGACGCTTCGGAACGTGTTGGAAGAGGCCGCAAAGGCCGGCAAGCCGGTCTTCGTCCTAGATCGCCCGAATCCGATCAACGGAGTCAATGTTGAAGGCCCGATAGCCGACGAAGACAAGCTGTCTTTCATTGCGGCTCACACCGTTCCCGTGAGATACGGAATGACGATCGGCGAATTCGCCAAGATGATGAACGCCGAACGAAAGATCGGCGCCGATCTGCATATCATTGCAATGGACGGTTGGGCGCGTTCGATGTGGTTCGATCGAACAGGACAGATGTGGGTGAACCCGTCGCCGAATATGCGTTCGCTCACCGAAGCCGCACTTTATCCGGGTATCGGGCTGCTTGAGACGACGAATGTTAGCGTCGGACGCGGAACGGACACGCCGTTCGAGGTCGTCGGCGCGCCGTGGATCGACGGGCGCATTCTTACTGCGGAATTGAACGCGAAAGGCGTGATAGGCGTGCGGTTCGTACCTGTAAGATTCACGCCGAATGCTTCCGTCTTTAAGGGCGAGACGTGCGGCGGCGTGAATGTCGTCATCACCGATCGAGCCAATTTAGATTCGGTTGCGACCGGTCTTGCCATTGCCGTCGCGTTGCGAAAACTGTATCCGAGCGAGTGGCAGATCGATAAGTTCGGGCGGCTCCTTGTCAACGAAAAAATGCTTGAAGCATTGAAGCAGGGGGCGACCGCCGACACGCTCGCGGCATCGGCAAGATCCGACGTTGATGAATTTTTAAGGCGAAGGGTGCCTTATTTGCTTTACAAATGAAACACTTTAGAGTTATAACTCTTTAGTTTCTCATTTTCGCATTGGCAATTAGTTGGGCTTTGGGATCTCTCGTTCGGAGAGAGAAACCGGCTTTTAACCGTGATTGATACGATAACGAAAATTTGAGCAAACCCAAGAACACTTAACAGTTGCTTATGGGTAGATGCTCTGGAGATGACCGCATTCACACAAATTGAGGGTAGAAAAATATGACTAAGAGAGCATTGATTTCGGGCCTTATGACCGCGATCGGCATTCTATGCCTGAGCGGGATCATTGCAGCCCAGGAGATCACCGGGTCGATCGTCGGGTCGGTCTCTGACAGCAACGGAGCAGCGGTTCCGAACGCGACAGTAACCGTCACTCTTCCATCTCAGGGCGACCGAGTCGTACGAACGGTTACGACGTCAAGCGCCGGAAACTATTCAATACCGAATCTGCCTGTTGCGGTTTACCGCGTCAGGGTCGAAGCGCCGAATTTCAAGAAGGTCGTCAATAACGACGTGAAGGTTGATGTCGGCCAGCGGCGTCAACTCGACGTTTCGCTCTCGGTCGGGCAGATCGATGAGGTAGTTACAGTTGACGCAGAGAATGTCGTCATCGAATCGACGACGCCGACGGCAGGCACGACGATCAGCGGAAATCAGGTTCGCGAACTTTCGATCAATAACCGCAACTTCGTCCAACTTGTTACGCTCGCGCCCGGCGTTTCATCGAATCTTTCCGACCAAGTTTACGTCGGCACGTCAAATCCGGACGGCCAGGCGAACACCGTTCAGATCTCGGTCAACGGTGCGCGCAGCAGCCAGAACACGTTTACAGTTGACGGCGCGGACATCACCGACCGCGGTTCGAACCTGACGATCCAAGCTTATCCGAGCGTCGATGCGATCGGCGAATTCAAGGTGCTGCGTTCGCTTTATCCGGCTGAATCCGGACGAAGCGGCGGCGGCCAGGTCAACGTCGTTACCCGCAGCGGTACGGATCAGTTCCATGGCTCGCTATTCGAGTTCGTAAGGAACGAGAAATTCAATGCGAGTTCTTTCCTCAACAATAGAACTTTTCCTCTTGGTCGAGACAGTGAGGGCAACGCGATCCGTCCGCCTTTCCGTTATAACAACTACGGATTTACGATCGGCGGCCCCGTCATCTTCCTCCGTTTTGGTAATGCAAAGCCCGGCGATTCTGTGTTCTCGAAGATACCGCGCACGTATTTCTTTTTCTCGGAAGAGCAAAGAAAGGATCGGCGTTTTCCGACCTTGAGTTCGACCGTGCCAACCGCCGGAATGAAGAGCGGCGTCTTCGCGTATCCGATCTGCTTGGCGGGTACGATCTCCGGTTCGACACGAACTTGTACTCAGATCCTTCCCGCCGGAACGCCTTTCGCTTCAATGGCGACTGTTAATCCTGTTTCCGCTGCGTACTTGTCGAGCATTATTAACTCGATCCCGTCGCCGAATAATGGTGCATACGGCCTTCTCTCGCCGGCGTCCGGCGTCTTCGATTTCCGACAAGAGATCATAAAGGTCGATACTGCATTTACGAATAATTGGACTGCGTACTATCGCTATCAGAGGGATAAGATCCCGACCATCGACCCGAACTCGCTCTTTTCCGGCGGTTCAGGTATTCCGGGAGTTTCGACCTCAAAGACGGATTCGCCGGGCCGTGCTCACACGCTTGCGACGACGTGGGTCGTTAATCCGAACTTTATTCTTGATGCAAGATACACGTACTCGTATGGTGCGATCTTGAGCAAAACGATCGGCACACTCGCTAAAGAGAACAGCCCCGGCATCAACATTCCGATGCCGTTCCAGAATAATGACGAACGCGTCGCCCATATTACGGGCGCCGGCATTAGCAATCTACAGGCGTACGGTGCTTATGACAACTTCTCAAATAAGCACGAGATGTCAGGAAGCGCTACTTGGATCGTGAGTAACCACACGATGAAGTTCGGCGTTTCGTACTCGAAATATCGTAAGGTTGAGAATGCCCTTGGCGGTTCTAATCAAGGCGTCTTCAGTGCATTCAACAATACGACAGCGGCGAGCCCGACGCGGGGTTCCGTCTGCGTGAATGGAGCCGGAGCAGGCATCACTTGTACCGGTAACCAGGGCATCGAACAGGCGTTCGCCAATTTCCTTCTTGGAACCAACGCCGGATTTACCCAGTCGAAGTACGATCTAAAAGCAGATTTCAGGCAGCAGAATTGGGAAGCCTATGCTCAGGATGAATTCAAGATCCGGCGCAACGTTACGATCTATGTCGGCGTGCGTTACTCGTTCTTCGGTTCGCCTTGGGATAAGAATGGACACCTTTCGAATTTTGTGCCCGAACTTTGGAATCCGGCGCAAGCGCCGCTTGTTACAGGAGCTGGAAATCGCGTTGCCGGTTCAGGCAACTTCTGCAACGGTATTATCGTAAACGCTCAGAACTTCCAGACGGGCCCGGCTTCATATAACTGCACTCCGACCAGTTCGCCTTACGGAAAATTCATCGTGAACGCTCCGAAAACGAATTTTGCCCCGCGATTTGGCGTCGCGTGGGATCCGTTCGGCGACGGCAAGAACGTGATACGCACGGGTTACGGCATTTATCATGAGCAAACGCTCGTCGGAACATTCGAGCAGTTGTTAGGAGCGAACCCGCCATATCAAGAAACGGTTACGGTCTCCGGTGTGGACATCAGCAATCCGGTTCCGGGATCGGCAGCAGTTGTTGCAAGCGCAAGTGCTCCGGGTTTGATCCGCGGCATACAGGCGGATTACAAGACGCCGTATATGCAGCATTGGTCGCTCGATTATCAACGGCAGATCGATAAGAACACGATCTTCTCGATCGGCTACTATGGCTCGATCGGAACGAACTTGATCGGTATCGTGGACATTAATAATATGCGTCCGGGCTATGCATATTCGCAGATGTGTGCGACGGGAGCGTCAACGACCCCGACGGTAGCTTGCCAGGGTACGGATGTTGCGACAGGCCTTCCGATTCCATTCACTTCAGCCGCATCCGAACTGATCCTTGATCAGATCCGTCCGTTCCGTGGTTGGAAAGGTATCGGCATTATCGCTCCGCGTTTTAGTTCGAATTACCACAGTCTGCAGATCTCAGGAACGCGCAGGTTGGGAGCGAACTCGCAGGCGAACATTGCCTATACCTGGTCGAAGAACTTGACGAACAGCCAGACCGACCGCTCATCCGCCCCGATGAACAGCTATGACATCGACGCAGAATACGGGCGCGCGGCTCTTGATCGAAGACACATCTTCACAGGCAGTTATGTCTATGAACTGCCGTTCTTTGACAAGCGTCATGACTTTACGGGGCTGATGCTCGGCGGATGGCAGGTTTCGGGTATCGTTACTTATCAAACCGGACTGCCGTACACTCCGACGTATTCTGGATATGATCCCGCAGGCATTGGTTTCTTGAATTCGGCGTCACCGGCAGGCGGTCGTCCGTATCTCTACGGAGATCCGAATTCGAACGCACCGCATACCTTTGATCAGTGGTTCAATACGTCCGTTTTCCAGAACTCAGTGCCAACCGGCGCTGCGGCTGTTCCGGGAAATGCCGGTCGCGGTATCATCAACGGCCCACGTACTTTCCGTGTTGACTTCACGCTCGTGAAGAATTTCAATTTCACGGAGAATATGCGGCTGCAGTTGAGAGGCGAGATGTTCAACGCGCTGAATACGACGAATTTCACGACCTTCGGTTTGGCGGCATCCACTACTTCCAGTTTTGGACGTATCACGGGTGTTCGCGATCCGAGGACGATGCAATTCGGCATCAAGTTCCTTTTCTAGGACCTTATTCAAGACAGGTGTTTTGCCCCGTGGAGTCTTTTTCTTGACCGAGAAAGGCTCCACGGGCTTAAATTTTTGCGATACTGTTTCTAATGACGATCCGCTTGCCCGGCTTTATCGACATACACAATCACGGCGCTGTCGGCGTCGATGTGAATTCTGCGTCCGCGGACGATCTCGTGCGTGTGAGCCGATTTCTTGCTACGCACGGAGTCGCGGGATGGCTGCCGACGCTCGTGCCGGACTCGGACGACGTTTACAAACGCGTGGTCGAGGCGATAGATGAGGCTTGCGCAGGCAATTCCGGGGTTCCTCAAGCTCGCATTTTGGGCGTCCATTACGAGGGCATTTTTGCGAATGCGCAGATGTGCGGCGCTCTGCGACCGGAGTTTTTCAAGAAGTTCACGGGGCGCGAGCTTGAGGAACTTCCGGTACCGGAAAGCGGTGCGAAGATGATGACGCTCGCCCCCGAGGTCGAGGGCGGCATCGAGCTTATTCGCGAATTGGCGAAGCGAGGCTGGATCGCGTCCATCGGGCACACGCATGCCGACGTTGCGACGTTAAAGGCAGCCATAGACGCCGGAGCTAAACATCTCACGCATTTCTTTAACGCGATGAGCGGGATTCATCATCGCGAATTGGGAGTAGCCGGCTGGGGGCTTACCGAAAGGGAAGTTTCGTTCGACGTCATCGCGGATGGCAGACACGTTGCGCCCGAAATGGTTACGTTCGCCTGTCGAACAAAAGGCGTTGACCGCGTCTCGCTCATCAGCGACTCCGTCGCGCCCACAGGTTTGGGCGATGGAACCTATGACCTTTGGGGCGAGCGTATCGCCGTCCTCAATGGCGTTACGCGGAATGAACGCGGTAGCATCGCGGGTTCGGTTATCACGATGCTCGACGCCGTCAGGAATATGCTGCGTTGGGGCTTTTCCGCTGACGAGATCGCGAAGATGACGAGCCGTAATCCGGCCCGCCTTATCGGGGCAGAATTGCTGCAAGATGATCTTGTAGAACTTGACGAAAACTTTGAGTTGCGAGAAGTCAGGATCGGCTCCGCCCGCGTTAGTTGATCTTTTGGGCCGCCGTACGACGTTATCAAATTAAAAAAGAGGCTGCCTCAAAGACAGCCTCAAGCGTTGATCGTTAATATTGATCGTTTATTGCTGCGGCGTGTTGGCGTCTGCCTTTTCGAGCTTTTGCCCCATTTTGCGTTCGCGTTTTACAGACCGCAATTCGGTCGCTTTCGCTTTCTGCTCTTCCGTTAGAACGGCCCAAACCTGCGACTTTGTCCTTTCGCGCTCGACGATCATTTTGGCCATAATGGCGGCCTGTTCGTTCGCGATCTGAGTGGTTGCTCCTTCATCAAAAACGACCTTATTGAGTTCGGCCAACTTCTTGTGATTTGCCTGCATATCAGCCATCAAAGGCTTCATCGTCGCGCGACTCGCGTCGAAGATCGCCTTGACCTTTGCATTCTGATCTTCGGTCAAGTTCAGGCCGCGAAGGTTGATTCCCATCCCCATTCCGCGTCCGTGTTTCATTCCCATGAATGACTTTCCGTCCCTATGAGCGCGAACCTGGCTGATACCGATAATTGCGCCGGTCGCTACGACAGCGGCCGCTATGATACCTAAAACTACCTTTTTCATTTCGTTAGTATGCTCCTCGAGTAATTCCTAAAAAACCGTGCTTTCACCGCCCGGAAAGCTTCGGGGTATGCAACATTAGACGAATTCTGACGGCTTTTGGCCTTTAAGTTTATGTTTGGATTCGTAAAGAATTGTAAAACCTGCTCAAACGGCTTTCAAGATGACGTAGAATGAGGCAATGAATAAAGTGCTGATCATCGACGATGATGAAGAGCTTTGCGAATTGGTGAGCGAATATTTGAGTGTCGAAGGCTTTGACGCCGATTCTGTGAATGACGGCGAGACCGGTTTAGCGCGGGCGTTGTCGGGCGATTACGAGATGGCGATCCTCGACGTAATGCTGCCGAAGATGGACGGCTTTGAGGTGCTTCGAAATCTGAGAAAAGAATCGAAGCTCCCCGTAATAATGCTGACAGCGCGCGGCGATGATATGGAGCGTATCGTCGGACTTGAGATCGGAGCGGACGACTATCTCGCAAAGCCCTTCAATCCGCGCGAGCTTGCCGCAAGACTGCGCGCGATCTTACGCCGAACGGCCGAGCCAACGAACTCCGAACAGGTCGGCGAGGTCATCGAACTTGATCACGTCTCGATCTCGTCGAGTTCACGCCTTGCGACGCTTGATGGCGACGAACTGAATCTCACTTCCGTCGAGTTCGAACTGCTCTTTGAATTACTCCGAAACGCCGGAAAGGTCGTACGCAAAGAGGACCTGAGCGAGACCGTGCTCGATAGGAAACTCTCGCCGTTCGACCGCAGCCTCGATATGCATATCAGCAATCTTCGCAAGAAACTTGGCAATCGCGACGACGGGAGCGTGCGTATCAAGACGATCCGTTCGGTCGGCTATATCTATACCGTTGTATGAAGCTTTTCTTAAAGATATTTCTTTGGTTCCTTGCTGCGCTCGCGCTGATGTTCTTCGTGATCGTATTTGTTACCCGTGTGTTCCAAGTTCAGCCGACCGTCAGTCGCTGGGAGCGCTCTGCCAAGAACCAGTTGACGTTCTATAAGCATGCGACCGAACAGATCGAAGCAGGCACGGGCGATGAGGGCGTGAATGAGTTTCTCACCCGTCTCAAAGCCTATGGCTACATCAACGATGTTGCGTTATACGATGACAAGGGCAATGCCCTTTTTGGCACCGTAGTCGATCATTATTCTGAGGCGACCGCTAAGGCGCGCGAGTCAGGCGAGGCGGCAGTTATTGACCGCGAAAACGAAGCGACCTTCGGCGCCGTTCCTCTTACCTTAAAGAACGGCAGGACAGGTTTTCTGATTATTCAGTGGGAGCAGATGCGCATCCCGCCGCTGTTCTTTGACTCTTGGGTCGGCATGCTGAGGCTTGCCGGATTGCTCATATCGGCTATCTTGTTCTGCGCGTTGCTTGCCGCGTATCTCACCTCGCCCATCAGGAAGCTCAGGCGAGCGGCCCAACGTTTGGCCGCCGGCGAACTCAATACTCGTGTAAAGCCTCAACTTCCGCGGCGGCGGGACGAACTTGCAGATCTTGCACGCGATTTCGACGAGATGGCCGAGCGGATCGAATCTTTGATCACGTCTCAAGAACGCCTGACGCGGGACGTCTCGCACGAACTGCGTTCGCCGCTTGCTCGAATGAACGTCGCGCTCGAACTCGCAAAGCAGCGTTCGGGGCCGGAACTTCAGCCGCTGCTCAGCCGCATCGAGGGTGAATCTGAAAGATTGAATGAGATGATCTCAAGGATCTTGACGCTCTCAAAACTCGAAAGCGGGGCATTCGACGAATTCCGCGGCGAGAGCCTCGACCTAACAGAGGTCGTTCGTGAAGTCGCGGCCGATGCTGACTTCGAGGCGAAGGCGAAAGGCAAGGCGGTCGATCTTGTGTGGTCCGACGAATGCACGATCGTCGGGAATGAAAATCTGCTTCGAAGTGCGATCGAGAACGTGGTTCGAAACGCGGTGAAGTACACGGACGACGGGACGACAGTTCGCGTATCGGTGATCGCGGACAACGGCAATGCGAAGATCCAGATCGGAGACCGCGGCGGAGGCGTACCGGAAAGCGAACTAACGAATCTCTTTATTCCGTTCTACCGTCTAGGGGCGGCGAGAGACCGTAAGTCGGGCGGTACCGGCCTCGGACTTGCCATCGCAAGACGTGCGGTCATGGCACACAAAGGCCAGATCAGCGCGCGAAACGTAAGCGGCGGCCTCGAGGTCGAGATCGTTCTCAACCGCACGAACAACGGCGAGACGGCCGGTCATTAAGGTCGCCGCCGTCTCGCGAAATTCGATCAGCCACGTCGAGCGTTCACGAAGGATCGGATCGAGAAGATCACGAACAAGAGGCAAAAGACGGCCATCAGCAACTGCGAAACGTGAGCTGCCGATGCCGTGAAGCCGTCGAATTTCGAGATCAGCCGCCACGCGGGCACGACGAAGCCGATCAAGCCGATGAGTACGGCAACGTGCATAAAGTGCTTGCGGGCGCCTTCGCTTCTTTGTCCGAGATGGCCCATAAGCATTAGCAAAAGGCCGAATATTGCGGGGATCAGTGCCGTTAAGCTTGCATTCCCCTGCGTCATTCCATAGGCGTACCCGACGATCCCGACGAGAACAAGCAATCTGCCAAACCAGATAGATAGAGAAGTCATAAGGTAATTCTACTTGCCGCCGAGCTTTATGTATATTGCCCAGAACTCGGCCGCAGCTTTGCTGTCCAATTCGAGCAGACGTGCATATTGCGCTTTCGCGGAAGCGAAGTCGCCTTGAGCAAGATATGCTCTGCCGAGTTGATCGACCGCCGCTGAATATTTGGGGTCAAGGGCGACCGCGATCTTCAATGAATTGACGGCCGAAGCGTAATCCCGAAGCTTAAAATAAGCGTCAGCGAGATATTTGTGAGCGACAGCGTCTTTAGGCTCCTTTTCAGCAACCGATCGATAAAGGCTTACGGCATTCGCATATTCGCCGACGTTATAATAGGAATTCGCGAGCAGTCGCTCTTTATTGTCGGCGGACGGGTCGAGAGTTAAACACTTTTTCAGCGGGTCGATCGCATCCGCAAATTTCTTACCGCGATACTGCGCGACACCCATCTCGCACCAGGCTTCAGGGTTATCAGGCGACAGCTCGATCGCTTTCTTGTATGCGGCGATCGCCTCCGGGAACCTTCCGAGATAATCAAGAGAATTCCCTAAAAAAATCCACCCTCCTTCGTCGTTCGGAGAGTTTTTAACAACTACAGCGTATTCAGCCGAAGCTTCCTCAAAGCGTTTGGCGGCATAATACGACGCTGCGAGAAGTCGTTGCGCCTGCGTCATCTTGGGGTTTAGACGGAGAGATTCCTTGAACGCGGCGATCGCGTTCGCGAAATCCTCCGTCTCGTAGTAAGCGGTGCCAAGACCGTAGAACGCCGATGCATCTCGCGGTTCTTTTGCTAGATACTCTTTGAAGTTCCGGATCGCCGCTTCGAACCGACGAGCCTCAAGATCAGCGAACGCTTGGTCGGATGATCGGCGCGCAGGCTGGGCGTGCACGCCGATCGCGAGTATCAAGGCCGCGAAGAACGCGAGAGTTAACGGGCTTTTCATACGATCACTCGAAAGTTAAAACTATTTCACAATCGGCAGCACGATCGCTGAGCCTGTCTTTCCGCCGAAATAGACACGCTGGGTCGCCTTTCGAAAGTCCGCCGATGTCGCTTTGAAATTATTCTCAACGAACTGTTGCGGACTGCGTGCAACGAGCGGGAACCAAGTGCTCTGAACCTGCACCATTATCCGATGGCCTTTCTTGAACGTATGCGTTATTCCGGGCATCGTGAACGGCAGATATGTCGCCTTATTCGGGACAAGCGGAATGCCCTTCTCAAAACCTTCGCGGAACCTCGCCGGCATCGGTTCGCCGCGGAGAAGCATCTGATAGCCGCCCGGTTCAAAGACCGAGAATGCCGAATTCTCAGGCGGCTTCTTGCCTTCCGGGAATTTATAGTCATCCGGGAAAACGTCGATGAGCTTCACGACGAAATCGGAGTCCGTGCCGGACGAAGAGATATAAAGCGACGGCTTGATGTCGCCCGCGACAGTAACATCTTCGGCGAGCGGCGTTGTCTCATAGACAAGAACATCCGGTCGTGTCGAAGCGAAACGCTGATCTTCCGTCATATAATCACGCGGATAGCTCAGCGTGATCTTCTGCGTGTACGGAACCGGTTTCATCGGATCTGAAACGTATTCGTCGTATCCCGCGTCTGCTCCTTGCGTGAACGAAAGGCCGCCGTCTTTCGTGAAATAAAGAGCCGTGTCTTTGCCGTGCGACGGCTCAAAACCGTCGAACGTTTTCCAAGAGTTCGTCCCCGTGTCGAATACATTCACTTCCTTTAGGAGAGAAATATCACCCTTGTCCTTTAAGAAATGATCGAAGAAGGGAAGTTCCATATTTACGCGATAGTATTCCGAGGTTTCCGAACCGAAATACGCCGTGCCGAGCCAATCGCCTTCTGAACGCGCCCATCCGCCGTGAAACCAAGGTCCGACAACAAGGATGTTGTAGATGCCGGGATTCTGCTTCTCGATATGTCGGTACGTATTCAACGCGCCGTAAAGATCTTCATTGTCATACCAACCACCGACCGTCATCGTCGCGCATCCGACCTTGTTCAGGTGCGGCAGGACGTTACGATCTTTCCAGTATTGATCGTAATTCGGATGGTCCTGCATATCATCCCAATATGGCTGTCGAACGCCGAGGCCCGCTACAAAACTGTCCGCAACCTCTTGCAGACCGCCGAGTTTCAGAAAGAAATCGTATCCGTCCTGCGTCTCACGTCCTTTCCAGGGCTTTAAGTATGAAAAGGAATCCGACGGAGTCGTAAACGGCTGGAAGAAACGATAGAAGGAATAATTCTGGGCAAGGAAAAGAGCGCCGTTGTGATGCATATCGTCGCCGTGATACCAATCACTTACGGGTGCCTGCGGCGAACAAGCCTTCAGCGCGGGATGCGAGTTGATCGACCCCGCGGATGTGTAAAACCCGGGATAAGAGATCCCGTAAGTTCCGACCTTTCCGTTATTGTTGGCGACGTTCTTTACGAGCCAATCGATCGTGTCGTAAGTGTCGGTAGATTCGTCGATCTTCGCCTTCCCGTATTGAGCGACTTCGGGGCGAACGTCAACGAACGTGCCCTCGCTCATCCAACGGCCTCGAACATCCTGATAAACAAAGATGTAGCCGGCGCGGGCGAATTGGTAATCGGGGCCGAGAGCCGTCTTGAATTTATCCGGGCCGTAAGGAGCGACGCTATATGGCGTACGGCTCATCATTATCGGATATTTCTGCGACTGATCTTTCGGTTCGTAGATGGATG
>DAORTR010000008.1:0-37381 GCA_035432765.1 Pyrinomonadaceae bacterium | reverse complement strand
ATAATTTTGTACGAAATTTTAGATTTTTTCGGAAGTTTTTGGAGATATTGGACGTCCCGCTTGCGAAAAGGCCGCCCTCTGCCGCATATTATGCAAATAATGCCGACCTCCGAGCGCGGTTCCGAGCGATATTATCGCGACGCCGTCCACAACATCATCCGCGTCGATACCAGAACGGCCGAGGGGCGTCTCTTCGCCGACCTGATCGATACGCCGGAGTTTCAGCGCCTGCGGCGGATCAGGCAACTCGGGCTTGCCTATTTTGCTTATCAATCCGCCGAACATTCGCGTTTTACGCACAGTTTAGGGGCTTTTAACCTCGCGACCCGCGTCATCCAAAAGCTCTCCGGCGAACACAAGATCTCCGACGACGAACGGATCGCGGTCCGTGCCGCCGCGCTTCTGCACGACATCGGCCACGGAGCCTTTTCGCACGTGATCGAGTCGATTCTCGGCTTTCATCACGAGAACTACTCCGTCGCGGCTATATCCGAACCGCAGACGAACATAAACCGCGTGCTCACGGCATTTTCAACGGATCTTGCCGGAGATGTTGCCGGCATTATCAAAGGAACCTTTCGAAGGCGCTCGCTCGCTCAACTTGTCTCCTCTCAGCTTGATGTCGATCGGATGGATTATCTTCTGCGCGACAGCTTGATGACCGGAGCGAAATACGGGATTTACGACCTTGAGTGGATCGTAAAATCGATCGACATCGACGATGAGAATGACCGCATTTTCGTCGCCGCTCCGGGCATCGCCGCCGTCGAGGATTATCTGCAAGCTCGATACTATATGTTCCGTCAGGTGTATTTTCATCGTACGCTTCGGGCTGCGGAATCGGTTTTGAAAAGTCTGCTGCATCGAGCGATCGCCGTCTATAAAAAGGGCGGCGACGTTTGGTATCTTTCGGGAAGCGCGGTCGAGAAGATACTGCAGGGCGAGAGACTCACCCTCGAAAAGCATCTCGAACTCGACGACACGGATGTTTTATTTCATATCAAGCAATGGCGGACGAGCGGCGACGCCATCCTTTCGGATCTTTCGACGCGTTTTATCGAGCGGAAGATATTCAAGGCGTTCGATCTTGATATGGAAGAGGCTGAAAAGGCCGTGTTTCTTGCGAATGCCCGTATTGTGGTAGAAGGCCGCGGCTTCGACCCGGAATACTATCTCGTTGAAGATTCAGCAAAACACGCCGATTACTATTTCTACACCCGCGACACACACGACCCGAAGAATCTGATATTCGTTGAGTACGGATATTCGCGCCCCGAGATCCGCGAGATCTCGGAAGTGAGTGCGGCGGTTCGCGGCCTGCAGGAAGGTTATCGTGCTCAACGGGTATGTTTCCCTGCCGAACTCCGCGATGAGATCGAAGCACTTTATCGGCCTTGAAACGATGCGAAAGCCTGCGATCTTCGCGACATTCATTTTGCTGCTCTTTGCATTTTCCGTAAATGCGAAGAGCCTTGCGACGATCACGATCGGCGACAAGTTCGCTGCGGGCTATACCGCGCAACTTCGCAGGGAATTAAGCAAACAATTCACGCTCGTTGATGAAGATCTCGCTGCGGCGGCGTTCGCGTCCTTCAAATTTGCGACCGCCTCAAACCTCTCGGTTGCGGAAGCATCTGCAGCCGGCGAGGCAATGGGCTGCGATGCGTTCATTATCATAAATGCAGGGACGATCCGCCGCACCTCGTTCGAAAAGCCGGTGTATTTCGAATCCTACGCGTCTATCTTCGTGGTCGATACGCGGACCGGAAGGCTGCTCAAATGGCTGCGTCCATACGTCGAAACTTCCACCGAAGAGGACGGCTTGCCGGGCCTTTTTAAGACGCTTGAAATTACGGCGGGCGAGATCGCGCGCGTGTTCCAAGATGCAAGAGCCGACGATGGCACTTTCGAGCGATCCACGATCGAAGTTCTGCCCGACGCGCCGGAAAAAGGACTAAGAGCGCCGATCCCATATAGCCGAATCAAGCCGCTCTATACCGACGCAGCGGAGAAACTCGGTATTGCGGCGACTGTCGAGATACTTGTGGATATCGATGCCGCGGGCAAGATCCTAGGGACAAAGATCGTACGCTGGGCCGGCTACGGCTTGGACGAATCTGTTGAAGACGCGGTGCGGAAGATGAATTGGCGTCCGGCATTCAGGAACGGTAAGCCCTTGGAGATGCGCGTCCTGCTTCGGTACAACTTCAAACGTCTCGAACTGCCGCGAAACTAAACCTTTTCCGCCGTTTAACGTAGAATCATTCTTGTCCATTTTTATTATATCTAGTTTAGGAGAGACTATGCGTTCAATTGCACAACGTTACCTCGTCGCTCTGTTCGTTTTCGCGACGCTCACATCGAGCGCCTTCGGACAGACGGCATTCGACATCTCACGTATGGATCGGAATGCCGAAGCCTGCGACGATTTCTTCCAATTTGCGAACGGCACTTGGGTCAAGAACACCGAAGTTCCCGCATCGCAGGCTCGCTGGGGTACGTTCAATATCCTCGGCGACCGCAACCGCGACATCCTGCACGACATCCTAGATAAAGCCGTTGCCGAAAAGTCCCCGAAAAAGGGCAGTGACGTGCAGATGATCGGCGACTATTACTCCGCGTGTATGGATGAATCTGCGATCGAGACGAACGGCATCAAGCCGATCGAACCGGTTCTTGAGCAGATCGCAAAGCTCAAGACCTCGAGCGATGTCGCACGCGAGATCGCCGACCTTCACAATCAAGGTTTTCCGGCAGTCTTCCGCTTTGGCGGCACCCGCGACCCTAAAGATTCGAATTCGGTCATCGTGGGCGCCGGGCAAAGCGGCCTTTCGCTCCCGAACAAGGATTACTACACGAAAGACGATGCCAAGATGGTCGAGACCCGTGCCAAATTCGTCGAGTATGTAAAAAACGTCTTCGATATGTCGGGCGATACGCCAGCTGAAGCTAAAGCAAATGCAGACACGGTGATGGCGATCGAGATGCGCCTTGCAAAAGCGTCGAAAGCACCGGTCGAAATGCGTGATCCGGATAAGAATTACAACAAGATCAAGTTCTCCGACGCACAGGCGATCATCCCGAGTCTTTCACTCAAAGACTATATGAAGCGCCGCGGGATCCCTGTTCCCGAAACGCTGAATTTTGGCCAGCCGGACTTCTTCAAGGAAGTCAACGCGATGCTGAAGGACGTTCCAGTCGAACAGTGGAAGACCTATTTCCGCTGGATGGTCGTTGATTCTTCCGCAAGCTATCTGCCGAAAGCACTTGCGGATGCAAGCTTCGATTTTCATGGGCGTTATCTTTCAGGAACGAAGGAGCAGGAACCTCGCTGGAAGCGTTGCGTCTCGGCGACCGATCGAACGCTTGGTGAAGCTCTTGGTGCCGAGTATGTAAAGACCGAGTTCACGCCCGAGGCAAAGGCACGGATGAACCAGCTCATCGACAATCTATTTGTCGCGATGAAGTCGCACATCAACGGCCTCGATTGGATGAGTCCCGCAACCAAGGAAAAGGCTTTGGCAAAACTCGCCACCTACAAGCGAAAGATCGGTTATAACGAACATCCGCGCGGCTACAAAGGCCTCGACATTGAACGCAGTTCTTACGCAGGCAATGTCTTCCGCTCGCGGGCATTCGAGATCAAGCGAAATATCGCCGACATTGGCAAACCGGCCGACAGAACGCGTTGGTTCTTCTCGCCGCCGACCGTTAACGCGTCCTATTCGAGCGCAAACAACGAGATCACGTTCCCGGCGGGAATTTTGCAGCCTCCATTCTTCAACTTCAAGGCGGACGACGCGATCAACTACGGAGCGATCGGCGCGGTCATAGGCCACGAGATCACGCACGGATTCGATGATTCGGGAAGTAAGTTCGACGCTCAAGGCAACCTCGCTTCTTGGTGGCTGCCCGAGGATAGAACGAAGTTCGAGGCACGTGCGGCGTGTGTTGCGAACCAATTCGACGGTTACGAAGTACAGCCCGGTGTCCACATAAACGGCAAGCTTACGCTTGGCGAAAATATCGGCGACCTCGGCGGCCTCGCGATCGCGTACACGGCTCTCGTCGATGCTCTAAAGGGCAAGAAGATCGAGAACATTGACGGCTTTACGCCCGAACAGCGATTCTTCCTCGGCTGGGCACAGGTCTGGGCTGCAAAGGCGACGCCGGAGTTCGAACGACGCCAAGTTCTGACCGATCCCCACTCTGCGGCGAAATGGCGTGTCAACGGCCCGCTCTCGAATATGCCGGAATTCGCAAAGGCATTCGGCTGTAAGCAAGGCCAGGCAATGGTGAGAAAGGATGCCTGTCTGATCTGGTAGAACGAGCCGGAGTATCGAAAAGATAAGAAGCCGCCTCGGAGCCTTTTTGCTCTCGGCGGCTTCTTCGTTTGCACACGCGGTGATTTCAACTGCCTGCAGTTTGCAGATACGGCGAGAAGCCTGATAATTGTGATACAAAGTTATCAAAATGCTTGATCCTAATTACGTAAGAGAAAATCTTGATGCCGTTCGTGCCGCATTGAAGGCGCGCAATTTCGCGCCCGCAGCGCTTGATCATTTTGCCGAACTCGACTCAGAACGTCGGCGTGTCAACAGCGAGGCCGATGCCGTCAATCACGAACGAAATACTGCCAGCAAAGAGATCGGAGTATTAATGCAGGCCGGCAAAAAGGCCGAAGCGGACGCGAGAAAGGTGGCGGTCGCCGGCTTGAAGGACCAGCAGGCCGAGCTTGAAAAGCGCCGTGATGAAGCAGATGCCGCAATGCGCGAACTGCTATCGGGCTTGCCGAATCTGTCTGCTGCAGACGTTCCTGTCGGCGCGGACGAATCCGCAAATGTTGAGATACGCAGGTGGGGAACGCCGCGAGAGTTCGACTTCGAGGTGAAAGATCACGTCGATCTTGGCACCGACCTCGGCATTCTTGACCTCGAACGTGCGGCAAAGATCGCAGGCTCCCGTTTCGCGATCCTAAACGGCGATGGAGCAAGGCTCGAACGCGCGCTTATCAACTTTATGCTCGATGTCCACACACGCGAGCATGGTTACAAGGAAACGCAGCCGCCGCTGATCGTCAATCGCGACAGCCTTTTCGGCACCGGCCAACTGCCAAAGTTCGAGGAAGATCTATTTACGCTGACCGATGAACGCGGCTTTTCGCTAATACCAACTGCCGAAGTTCCGGTAACGAATTATCATCGCGATGAGATCTTGGAGGCGTCGGGTATGCCGTTGAAATTCGTCGCGTACACGCCGTGCTTCAGAAGCGAAGCGGGAAGCTATGGCCGCGACACGCGCGGGCTTATTCGTCAGCATCAATTCGAAAAGGTCGAGCTTGTAAAGCTTTGCCTTCCCGAGGAAAGCGAGAAAGAACACGAAGAGCTTACCGCGAACGCCGAGAAGATCCTGCAGCTGCTTGAACTTCCCTATCGTACCGTCCTGCTTTCGACCGGCGATATGGGATTTTCCGCGCGTAAGACCTACGACATCGAAGTTTGGCTGCCGTCGCAGCAGACCTTTCGAGAGATCTCCAGCTGCTCGAATTGCGGTGATTTTCAGGCCCGGCGAATGGGTACTCGCTTTAAGCGAGCAGGCGGCGCCAGGCCCGAATTCGTCCACACCTTGAACGGCAGCGGCCTTGCGGTCGGCCGAACGTGGATCGCGGTCCTTGAAAACTACCAGCAGGCCGACGGCTCGATCACGATCCCGGACGCGCTGCGGCCATATATGAACGACGCCTTGGAGATCCGAAAATAGTTGCGGAGAAGCCCAGGTTCAATGGTTGACCAAGCTCCATTTTCGAACAATAATTACAATGTAATTATGCGATCACAAATCATTCAGATCGGAAACTCCCAAGGCATTCGCCTTCCTAAACTTCTGCTTGAACAAACAGGGATCTCCGGCGATGTTGAGTTGGAGGTCCGCGAAGGCGGCATTCTCATACGGAACGCTGCAACCCCGCGTAGCGGCTGGGACGAGGCCTTCAAAACGATGGCGGAGAACGATGCAGAAGACATTGCGGAGAATTTGCCCAACGAATTCGAGAAGAAGGAGTGGCAATGGTAGAGCGTTTTGATATCTATCTGCTGAATCTCGATGAAGAGATCGGCAAAGAAGCGAAGAACACTCGCCCATGCGTTGTGCTCTCGCCCGACGAGATGAATCGCCATCTTAATTCCGTCATCGTTGCACCCGTTTCTACAAAGACCGACCGCTATCCAACCCGCGTTCCGGCGAATGTCCTCAATTCCGAACGCTCACTCGTGCTCGATCAATTGCGTACGGTCGATAAGGAACGGCTCGTAAAAAGGATCGGTTCGATCGGAAAAAGCGAGAGAAAAGCGGCGCTCGAACGTCTGCAGGAGATGTTTGCCGAGTAAGATCACGAAGATCATTTCCGGCGGGCAGACGGGCGCCGACCGAGCGGCGCTCGATTGGGCGATCGACCGGAACTTTCAGTATGGCGGCTATGTCCCGCTCGGTCGTTGGGCAGAAGACGGCAAGATCGCTGGTAAATATAAGAACCTGATCGAGCTTGATTCAGATGATCCGGTCGTGCGGACCGAGCAAAATGTCATCGGATCCGACGCAACGTTGATCGTTGCGAACGGAAAGCTTACCGGCGGTTCACTTTTTACGTGGAGAGTCGCAGGAAAGCATCGACGTCCGGTGCTCGTTGCTGAGCTCTACCGGTTTTCGCTTGAGAATGCTGCCGACAGGGCACGAGAATGGCTTCGGCTCGCAGGAGCTTTCACGCTGAACGTCGCCGGTCCGCGAGCGTCAAAGGATCCGTCGATCTACGGAGCGACTTATGACCTGCTCGATGGCATTTTTCGAAGATAGACGCTTGATCCGGACGATCTCTCTTACCAACAGCTTGACCCCAGCCCGCCACGTAATTACGACGTAATGCCGAAGAGTCTATAAATCGCGGTTTTTCAGTCCTTTCGTCGGAAATATGTCCTAAGTGGCCTTCGCGTCGTTCCAAAGAGCGTCCATTTCCTCAAGACTTGCGTCTTCAAGAGTCTTTCCGTCTTCCGCGAGACCTTGCTCGACAAAGGCAAATCGCTCGCGAAACTTACGATTTGTCTGCTTGAGAGCGGTTTCAGGCTCGACATCAAGGCGACGTGCGAGATTCGCAATGACGAACAGGAGATCGCCGACCTCTTCTGCTGTATTTTCCGTATCTCTGTTGAGGATCGCCTTGCGCAGCTCGCCAACTTCTTCGTCGAGCTTTTTGAAGATATCTTCGACATCTTTCCAGTCAAAGCCCTTCTTTGCCGCCTTTGAAGTGAGCTTTAAGGCTTCGATCAGCGCCGGAAAGTGGACCGGAACATCTTCTAGGATCGACCCATTCGACTTCTCGGCCTTGCCCGACGCCGCGCGTTCATCGGCTTTCAGCTTGTCCCAGTTGTCGAGCACATCCTGCGCACGCTCAAGTTTCGCGTCGCCGAAAACGTGCGGATGGCGAAGCACGAGCTTTCTAGTAACCTCTTCCGCCACATCGTCGATAGTGAAATCTCCGCGTTCCCCGCCGATCGTCGAGTGAAATACGACCTGTAGGAGAAGGTCGCCCAGTTCTTCGCGCAGATGGTCGGTTTCACCGGTTTCCTCGGCTTCTTGGATCGCGTCGAACGTCTCGTACGCCTCTTCAAGCAGATATCGTGCAAGCGAACCGTAGGTCTGTTCGTTATCCCAAGGGCAGCCGCCGGGAGCGCGCAGGCGTTCCATCACGGCGACAAGTTCATCAAAGGCTTTTGACATCGTTATGGACAATTAGAAAACAGTTCGCTATGAGAAGTCTATCTTAGCCGTCGATGTCTTTCGATAGACTGTCGGGCAAATGGTAAAATATTGGATAAGAAGGGTTTTCAAAAATATGATCGGACACGACGACGAGAACGAAAAGGTACATTTCAAGGTCGCAGACAGGCGAAAGTTCAACGCGGACGGAACTCTTCGCGAAGGCGTTGTTCTTGACCGCGAGCCTGAACCAAAGCCGGCGGCTCCGACAAAACCTGAGCTGGAAGCAACGACTGAACCGACCCGCCTCGAGACGCAGACGGAACAGGCCGAATCGCACGGCGCGCTTGACGCGAATGACGAGAGCTTTGACGAAGACGCGGAGATTCCCGGTGCCGAAGATCCAGCGAGCTTCGTCAACTTTCTCTCAACACTCGCCACGAACGCTGCCGCATCGCTTGGCGCCATGCCGCATCCCGCGACCGGAAAGCGAAGCCTCGATCTTGAATCCGCGAAATACTGGCTCGATGTTCTCGGTATGCTCCGTGACAAAACAAAGGGAAATTTGCATCCGCAGGAAGCGCGCTTGATCGAAGGACTGCTCGCCGACCTCAGAATGCAGTACGTCCACCTTGTCCGCGCAACGGAAGAGAAACTCAAGGCCCAAGCGGCCACAAAATTCTCGGGCGACGACATCCTCGGAAAGAAGTAGTTCGCCGAAGCGTTCTCAAACGTAGGGTTGTTGCAATACGAGTAACACTCTTACGCTCGGGGGTATCGAGGGACGCTTGAGCGTCGGAATGAACCCGCGAACTCTGCAGAAACTCTTGGATTGCGTATGAAACTGACTTTTCTCGGAACCGGAACTTCTACGGGCGTGCCTTCTATCGGGTGCGACTGTGAGACGTGCCGCTCTGAGGATCCGCGAGACAAGAGGCTTCGCGTGTCGGTTCTGATCGAGAATGCGGGGCGGACGGTTCTGATCGATACGTCTTCAGATTTTCGACAGCAGGCACTGCGTACGGGAATCAGTTATCTTGATGCGGTCTTGATAACGCATTGCCACGTGGACCACGTTTTCGGGCTCGACGACATTCGTCCTTTGAATTTTAGATACGGCGCGATGCCGATCTTCGCGAACGACCCGGCATGGATCGATCTTCGGAGGATCTTCCAATACATCTTTGAGCCTGTGCATTTTGGCGGCGGACTTCCGCAATTGATCCCGCATACGGTCATCCCGCAGGCGTCATTCAATATCGGCGAAGACCTCCTGATCACGCCGATCGAGGTTATACACGGGAAACTGCCAGTGATCGCATATCGCCTCAACAACTTTGCCTACGCAACAGATCTTAAATCGATCCCGCCCGCTTCGATGGATGCTCTTCGCGGCCTCGACGTCCTTGTCTTGGACTGCGTTCGAATAAAACCGCACGCTACACATCTCTGCCTCGAAGAGGCTCTCGAGATAATCACCGACCTTTCCCCAAAGCGGGCCTACCTGACACACCTGAATCACGACATTTTGCACGAACGCGATTCTAAGTTGCTGCCCGACAATGTCGAATTTGCATTCGACGGTCTAGTTATTGAAGCTTAGATCGGAACCGGACCTTTGCGGCGAGAAACGGTGCAAAGAAGGTTACCAGAAGCACGAGCGGCCAAATATTTCCTTCTTTGAATGAGTATGCGGAAAGTATCTCGTCAAGGCTCACGCCGCGAGCGAACCCAAATGAGAATTCGAAAGCAAGCGTCAGCATCAACCAAAGAAATCCGATCAGAAAGAGTTGTTTTGAGTCGCTCGCGCCGATCCACGATAGAGAAAAGTATGCGGTAGCGAAGATAAGCAATCCGAGGATGATTGCGCTTGTGATAAACCCGGGGGCCTTTCCCATTGCCGAAAACAGAACGGCCTCTCGAAGGACTCCGTTCAGAACGGCGAACACAAGGATCACCAACCAGATCATTGTTGCTCTTATCAGCATCATTTTTCGCGGTTTCAGATCCAGCGACGAACTCGTGAGAGAAACTCCTCGTATTCCGCGCCGAACTTCGAACGCAGGATACGCTCTTCCGGCTTTATCTGGAACAGCGTCATATATACGACAAATCCCGCCAACAATATAATTACGATGAAATTTGCTAGGAACAGCGCCCATGCCGTAAGCAGGAAAAGCATCCCAAGGTACATCGGATTTCGCGTAATGCGGTAAATGCCAATAGTAACGACGCTTGATGCCTTATCAGGAAAACGAGGATCGACCGTCGTCTTCTTACTGCGGAACGCGATAACGCCGGAGGCGACAGTTGCGACACCGAGGATCGCAAAAGCTAAGGAAACATAAGGCCGCCCCGGCATCTCAAAATTTGTAACAGGGAGCGACCAACTCGCGCCGTACATCGCAAGACCGAAGCCTAGGACGATCAACAACGGCGGGATCTTCAATTCAAGCCAACGCATAGTTCAGACAATATCCCCTAAAACGGCACACGATCAAGAATTTGCCGACGTTACCACGGTATGTCAATTATTTTCGTCGATGAATGCCTCGAACAAGTGCGTGCGGAGCTACGAACGTTAGTGCATTACGCGGGTTTTCGACCATGATCGTATTGAGAATATCGTCGCTAACGCCTTTTGCCCTTAGGCCGGGCAGGATACGGTCGTGTATGTATGTGTAACCGCCGCCGCCGTTGACCTTCAGCTGCATTTGAAGGCATATATCGTGCGAGAGGACCATCTGCTTGGCGTGGCCGGCTTCGATCATCGCGTAGATGCTCTCGATCCTTTGTTCGTCCGCCTTCTTTGGCAACGGTGCCTGACCCATAAAGTCCCATTCGACATAGACGCCGCGTTTGAAAAGTGCTTCCATCGTCTTCACGTCGCGGCCGCCGGTGTGTGACATTACGACGTGATGCAGATCTACGCCTTCCGTTTCTATGATGTCGAGAACCTTCATCATCTCATCGAGCGGTTCGAAATTATGGATCGACATCGGGGCACCCGTAATGCGTGCCGCGCGTGCGCTTGCGCGTACGCTCTTGATCTCGTTCGCGGTCAAAGGCTTTCCGACCACGCCGACCTCACCGATGATGCCCGAACGGATCATAGTGCCTTGAGCGCCGACAGTAATGTCGCGGACGATGATGTCGGTCAACTGCCTGACAGTAAGCTTGTCCATATCGGGCGGATGCATTTGCCGCATATAGAAGCCCGAACCCATCACCACGTTGAGCCCTGAGACGCGCGAGATGAGTTTCAGCGCAAGCGGGTCACGCGTCAGTCCGAATTGCGAAACATCGACGATCGTGCCGCCGCCGATATTCTTGAAATCCATAACAGCATCGAGCGACTCGTCAAAATCGGTGAGTCCCCTGCGCTTTTTCAGATCGCTCGGCGCAGGTTCTATAACGGTGATGTCGTTCGGAGCAGGAAACATCGCGGGCGGCGCCTTGAAGTCGATAAAGATGTGCTCGTGCATCAAGGCACGCCCGACCTTTGCCGGCTCGATCGGCCCCAAGACCGTGAGAACCTTGCCGGAAAGGTTTGGAATTGACTGCTTGGAGCGACGCTGTCCAGATGCTGGCAGCACGAACGCCGACACGAAAACGGCCAAGCCTGTAACGAGTGAAAAGAACCTTCTCATACGTAAAATTCCCCGCATATTCTTGCGATAGCCTATTTTAGACGGACTTCAGCCGGGCGGTCGCAATAGATGTCGTTTGCTTTTAGATGTTGTTGGTAGAACCGCAAACATTCTATCACTATGACGGCAAATCTTACGCGATCGAAAAGCCATAAGGACACGTTATTTCCACACGGGTTTTGGTTTGCCGAGGCCGACCCAAGCGATGAAATCCGTCTGGGCGGGTTCGCCGCCGATCTCTCGGAGGCGTGCGCTCACTTGGCCTCGGTGATAAGTGCTGTGAGTTGTGATCTGGACGAAGCTTTCCCAAAGCTGAGGTTGGTTGAATTCGTCGCCGGTTCCAGGAACGATCAATTTGCGGGCAAGGCCGGCTTCATCAAGCGTTGCCAAATAGCCGGCGACCGCTTCGTGATAATCGCGAGCCCAACTAGTCAAGCCCGCAAAATCTAACGTCTCGCCCGCGTGCGGATCGAAAGGCTCATCACGCCAGATCTTAAGCCAAACGTGCTGGCACAGATGTATGTGATGCAACCGCTCACGGATAACTCTATCGGCCGAGGCAGGAGAAAAGGCGAGAACGGCCTTCAACGTCGCGGAATCTGCCCACGCCATCTGCCGAAAAAGATCGCTTAGGATCGTAATTGAGTTCATCTTCGAATTTGGCGGCTAAACACAAATGATCGTGGGAAAGCCGTGTTTGCTCAGCCAATCATTGTTCTCCTTGGCGATCTGTTCGGAACACTGTCGATCTCGCCTGAAGGTTACGTTCGTTTTGTAAGCTTTCACATTCGCGGCATACCGTGGATCTAGAGCGCCGAAGATGCTCGGGCTTGGCGTATTTGCGATCGCCTCCGCCGTACCTTCGTCAACATAGTCCGAGTCGCCTTGTCCATCGGTAGGTTTCCAGTAAGTTCCGCCCATGGCCCCGTGAGTGCCGAAGTAGAACTTCTCTGTGTACTTTGTCGGGGCCGTATGGCTCGTACCGTCATTGCCGAAGCTCATACGCGACCTCGCCGCCGGATCGCGTCGGATGTGCAGCACCTCGGCGACATTGTTCGGAATGCTTTCGCCGTCAGCGTGCAGATACCTGTCAACGCAATCGAACAATACCATCGCATCGACGGCAATATTCCGCTTCTGCAGGCGCTTTGCAATAACGACAGCGCCGAGGCCACCGCGGCTGTATCCCGTGAGCAGAACCCGTTTATCAATGACGCAGCTAAGAGCCTTGACGATATGATCGACGCCGGCGGTCATCGCGTCTTCGAGCCCGCCGCCCAAAGCCGAAGGCCCACGCCGATAGTTCGTCGTACCGCACATTTGATTAACAAAACTGTACTTAAAGTCCGTAGCATATTTGCTGTCGGAAGAAGGTCCTGTTCCGTCGATGCCAAATAAAATCGCCATTATCTTTATTTCTCCTAATGAATATTTCTATCACAGATCTAAAGCGCTTCGTATCCCGCTCTTGTTGAAGCCCGAGTAGCATTCTATTCCAGAAAAGCTTATGGGCCTTACATACGGGACGCGGTCATCCACGCGATTTTGCCAACCTTTTGAATCAACTCGCAACAAATTCCAACTAGAGACCAACTTACATCTTAATACGGGAAATCGGGTGGAGTTCTGTGAATGCAGGGAGAATGTGTTTTGACTTAGCTATGAGCGGACCATATAATACTACAAATACCGCACTTGTTGTTTTTTCTGATGGAATGACACGTTGAGCCTCTAAGCATCCGAACTCTTCACAAATCCTAAGGAGGAACTCTTGAATCTCTATAAGAGTAACTTTTTACGCGCACTTACGACGATTTCTTTGGTAGTTATTGTTGGCGGCGCGGCAAAATGCACTAGGACTATTTCCGGAACGGCGACTTGTCCAACTGGAGGAGGCCCTTGCACTGTCAGCGTCAAAGGCGAGGTGCAATTCCTGACTAGTGATAGTCTGTCAAACGTCGCGGACGATCTCGCCTACAGAGTTTACATTCTAGATCTTGCGAAAGATTGGGGACCTGATTTTTCCACCTCCCCACAAGCGACAGTATCGGTTTTGACAGATTCTGGAGTGATTTCCCAAGCCTTCAACCTTTCCTACAACGCAACGACTTCTCAAACGTTATCGCGCGTTGATTCGGATACACTCCCTAACGCGTTTGAGTTCTCAAATCCGAATGCAGTTCAAGGGTTTTTGGAAGCGGCCGCTGCGGGCTCGACTTCATCCCAACCTGAATCCACAGCTGATATTGTTCTGGGTGTTACACAAACAAATTGTGCGGCACCGTCGGGCAAATATATAAATCACTTGAGGTATCAGGACGGGGACTCGATTTCGTACTTGGAGAGCGTATATGTCCAATATACTGCATCTCCAACTGCGCCATTGCAGTGTAACCAAGGCCAACTCGAAATTATTCCGTAGCCTACAAACCAGAAGCAGAATGACGCCATTCTGCTTCTGGTTTCCCTTCGCATCTTCATATGCTGAGCGTATTCTATGAAAAAGCCCTGCCGCTCGTATTCGCTCTCTGGCTGATCGCCAGTCTGCCGGTCTCAAACTTTGCTCAAAACAAAGAGACCTTTTGGCACATTGAGACGGGCTATAAGGCGGTTGACCTTACCAAAGTATTTGAAAGGGAATGCACGGAGGTACTGGTTGACGGCAATGGGAGCGACCGCGTTGAAGTTCGTTTCCAGCCAAATCTCCACGTCAAGGCAAACGAGGTCTTCAGAAACTTGCGGTCAATGTTGAGCCGAACTAGACAGATGCTGCGCCCTTTACCAGTAAATGGCATCCGTTTCTATTTGATGCAAAGTTCAGATCGTCCTCAAAGCTATGGCATCCGCTTGTCAAAGAACGACGACCTACTTTTGCTGGCCGTTATCGTTGATCCCGCACACGAGGATCGGAACCTGTCCGATATCATTTATAAAACGGCTCCGCACGAAATGGTGCACTCCGTAGTACACAGATACCTCCGAGATTCAGGAACTAGGTGGTTCGAAGACGGGCTGGCCGATTACGTTGGTCGTCAGATTTCGGACGAGTTTACGTCCGATGAATTTAGCAATGAACGACAAATTTCGGCGCGAGCGACTTTGCATCAATCGCGGGTAAGGCAATCCATACTTGATTGGCACCAACTGCGTCAGTCCGATCTAAGCAAAGGTAAAGCATTTTTCCAAGCACAGACACAGCTATACGACGCTTCTCAAGCATTGGTCGGAAAGATAGTTGCCGACTCAGAAAGAAGAGGAATGAAAACCCCGCTTTCACTTCTCCTATCCGCCCTTCGGGATCAAGTTGCCAAAACCGGCAAGCCTGTTGACAGAGATGGCCTTCTTGACTTGATCCGTCAACATCTTCAAGTGGATGTGAAAACCCTCGGAAGGCTGGACAAGGAGACTCAGCAGAAAATGGTGGAATCTGCATACTCGATGTTGACACTACCTGCCAGAAACGGAGACTCTGAAAACAAATTTTTCGGAACTAACATTTTGGCAAACATAGACGAGGTGCAGCTTCCGGAGAATTGGCTAAAGTATCTTTTAAGAACTGCGCTGGACGAGAAGGCAGGTAGCTACATTAATTCGATGGCAGCGACCGCTCTAACCCGTAGGGAAAGGCAAATCGACCTCAAAAGGCTTATTGAAAAGGCTAGTCTTGAAGATCAGAAGCTAGGCGAGCGAACTACGTCCACAATACTTAAAGAGCTAAAGCGTTTGTCGATCGATAAGTGGCTCAAATGATGCCGAAACTGAATTCATAAGAAAGCGCTTGATGCGATCGCGAAAAATTAGACGGCGTTCGCTCGCACCATTGAACTTACACTAAGGTACGCGATCATTCGTTCTCGCGGCGGATCTCGCGAATTCCGGGCATCTTGCGCAGTTCATCGAGCAGGGAATAGACCTTGCTTGTCGCGGCACGATCCACCGTTAGCTCAACATTCTCTTCATCATCGTTGTCGCCGGGTCGGAAGAGGATACTTTGCATACGCAGGTCTGCGGCTTCGACAGCGGACTCGAGAGCGGGCAGAGAGAACGCTTTGCGATCGATCTTCAACGAAAGAGTTCGCGGCCGCCGATGCATAAAGTACCGACGCTCGATAGGCTTTATAACAACAAGGATAAATAGGACGATAACGCTCGCCGTAACGGCGCCAAAATATAGTCCGCCGCCAACCGCGAGGCCGATAGCGGCGACCGCCCAAAGGCTTGCGGCCGTCGTTAAGCCATGCACGATCGTGCGCCGCATTATGATCGTTCCCGCACCGAGAAAGCCTATCCCGCTTACGACCTGCGCGGCAACACGTGACGGATCAAGGACGACGTTCGGGTGGCCCAGAATATCGCTAAATCCGAATGAAGAGACAAGCATAAAGATCGTCGCGCCGACGGCGACGAGCATATGCGTGCGAAGTCCTGCGACCTCTTCCAGGCGTTCGCGTTCCAAGCCGACAAGGCTGCCGAGCAAGGCGGCCAACAGCAGCCGTATTAGGATCTCTTCATAGCTGAGCATATTCTTCCCTCCACTTTGATCCGCGAGCTGAAGCTTCTAAAGCAGCGTCCCTTCCAATATGACCATTGCAATACCGAAATAGATTATCAGGCCGGTAACATCGACCAGAGTGGCAACAAAGGGTGCAGACGATGTCGCAGGGTCGATACCGACACGTCGGAGAATGAACGGAAGCATCGAACCCGAAAGCGTTCCCCAAAGCACGACGCCGATAAGAGAGATCCCGACCGTCAAAGCGACCAAGAACCAATGTTCGCCGTACATATTTGAAAATGCAGACCACAAGGCGATCCGTACGAATCCGATCGAGCCGAGGATCGAGCCCAATGCGAGTCCCGTAAAAACTTCGCGGCGAACGACGCGCCACCAATCTGCAAGAGTTACTTCCGTCAACGTCATCGCCCGAATGACGAGCGTTGCGGCCTGCGAACCTGAATTACCGCCCGAGGAAATGATCAGCGGCACGAAGAGCGCAAGTACGACGGCCTTCTCGATCTCTTTCTCAAAAAAACCCATCGCCGTCGCCGTCAGCATTTCGCCCAAGAATAGTACGACGAGCCAGCCCGCACGCTTCCTTACCATTCGTGAGAACGCGATCTTCAGATACGGTTCATCGAGCGCCTCCATTCCGCCGAATTTCTGTATATCTTCGGTCGCCTCAGCCTGCGCAACATCCAAAATGTCATCGATAGTAACGATGCCGATCAGAATGCCGTCGGAATCCGTAACAGGAAGCGCCGTAAGATCGCTGCGGCGCATCGCTTCGACCGCAGTCTCTTGATCGTCAAATGCTTCGAGGCCGATGAAAGTTCCGTCCATTACGTCCGCCACGTTTGAATCCGTCGGGGCAAGCAGGATCTTGCGTATGCGGATCTCGTCGATCAGTTTGCCGTCGTCATCGACGACATAGACGAGGTTGAGCGTCTCGCTGTCCCGCCCGTGCTCGCGTATGTGTTCGAGCGCTTCGTCGATCTTCCAGTCAGGCCGCAGGCGAACATAATCCGGCGTCATAAGGCGCCCGATACTGCCTTCCGGATAACCGAGAAGCTGCATCGCGACGTGCCTTTCAATAGGATCGAGCAGATTCAGAAGTTGGTTGGTAACGGTTCCGGGCAGTTCGTCCAACAGAACGGTGCGGTCGTCGGGCGCCATTTCATCAAGGATGGCGGCAACCTCTTCCCGACCGAGAGATCTCAGCAGTTCCTGCTGAATGTCGAATGGAAGATATTCGAAAGCGTCGGCAGCTAGTTCGCGCGGCAGAACCCGAAAGGCGAGCACACGATTCTGCGCCGGCATTTCGCACATAAGGCTTCCGATCTCAAACGGAGGAAGGCGTTCGAGGGTGTCGCGCAATTCCGCAAAATTCCGCGTGGCGATGGCATTCTCCGATCTTTCTTGAGCTGTCATTACGGGAAATCTTCCAAGAGCAACACGTAATGATAAGCCTCGCCTGCCGCCATTGCCAACCTCGAGCCGCAAGACCGAACGATCACGGATAAGCGATCGGGGCCGGATCCTTTATCTCAACAAGATAGATTACGAGCTTCCTGATCTTGCCGTCGAACTCAGTTATTTTATACTTTGCTCCCTCAGCCAAACGTACATTTGATCGACCCAATGATCGTTGCTCTTACCCTGTGGTGCCGTGCCGAAGCCGTGCCCGCCGGTGCTGTAAATATGAACCTCCGGCTTATTGCCGGCCGCCCTTAGCGCAGTATAGAAGCTGTCGATCGTTGGTCCGGCAAGTTCATCGTCTTGCGCCCACGCAAGAAAAAGCGGCGGAAGGCTCGATGGTATCTTCGGCATCGCACCGAATGGCGCACCGTAGATAAGCGCCGCAAAGTTAGGCCGCTCTTCGACGTTCGATTGGAAAAGAGCGCCGCTTGCGACCATCCCGCCGGCAGAAAATCCGACAATGCCAACTTTGTTAGGGTCGATATGCCAATCTTTCGCGTGCTCGCGAACAACCTTGATCGACTGTATAGCGTCGGCGATCCCAAATTTGCATGCCGCGTCCATATCTAGATCTTTCGGGATGCCGTCCTGCTTTTTCTCCTGTGTGCGATATTTGAGGACGAACGCGGCGATGCCTTTCGCTTGCAGCCATTCGGCGACATCGGTACCGCCTCTATCCATCGCCAAGGCGATGCAAAAGCCGCCAGGCGCGACAATAACACCCATCCCCGTCGCTTGCTTCGGTTCGGGTAAATACGCGGTTATCGTGGGTGTTACGACATTCGTGATCACCGTCCCAACCGGCGTATTCGGCGTCGTAACTTCTTTTTGCGTCCACTTTTCCGAACCCGGCGCAACGCCGGGCCAGATATTGAGCGTAGTCTGCGAAAAGACACCGCCCGCGAAGACAAAAGCCAATGCGAACTCGACCGCGATCTCACCAATCAACCGCTTCATACCGCTTCCATGCTGTCCTTATTCATCTTTAGTCGTAATCCTCTGCGTATTCTATATCGCTGAGGGGTCTCATCTACACGGCGTTCTCGCGGCAGACCACCCATACCATTCCGATTTCAAAGCGCCTGTTTTTCATCAGTTCATTTTCGGCAAATCCCACATGGCGAGTCGTTCCACATCAACCTTGCTCTTTTCAGTAAGTTCGTCACGCTTCTTTCGCCAATCGCGGTCGCCGGGTTTTACCGTCTTGAAAAGTTCGACTCGGTCGAGAAAAGACTGCTCGAATCCGCCGGGCGTCATTGTGAGCAGAATCCTGGTCGGAACATTTCCGCGGTTTCCTTGGGCGTGCGGTGTTCCTCGTGGGATCAAAACATACGAGCCAGCAGGATAATCGAGCGTCTTGTCGTCTATTTTGACCGTCAAGGTGCCTTCGATAACGTAAAACGCTTCGTCCGTATGGTTGTGCCGGTGGAAGTTCGTGTGGTAACCGGGCATCTCTTTTAGTTCGACCAGCGACCAAGCGCCGTTGGTGTCTTCGCTCGACGCTAAGATCCTGAGTGTACCCGCGTCATAGCTCAGTTCACCCGGTTCACCAGCTTTGAGCGCAATGATTTTGAGCCTGCCTTTGTCCTGGTTCGATTCGGGTTTATCAGGCTTTGTCTGAGCTTCCGACAACCGCACAAAACATAAGCCGAACGCGGAAGCAAGTAGCATATACTTCAGTATTTTCTTCATATTCTATCCTTCCTGATCCCTTAGAAACTCAAAATAGATATTGTTCGATCCAATGATGACTTGTGCCGCTGCCCTCAATATAGCATCGAATCCGTCCGGGAAGGTGAGCGAAAGTTACTTAATTGTCTAGCTGAAATGATCGGTGTCAAAGTTTCATAGGATCACAAGAGCAGATTACGCGCATTGATGCGAATGAGTATAATTTCTTGTTGGCGCTATTCGCGGTATTCGCGGACAATATTCTATATGAACAACCAGATCACTGACTTTATAAGGCATCATTATCGGCATTTTAATGCGGCGGCGCTCATCGACGCGGCGGAAGGGTATAAGCAGCATCTTGCGGGCGGCGGGAAGATGATGGTAACGCTTGCGGGTGCGATGAGCACGGCGGAACTCGGCCTGAGCCTTGCGGAAATGATCCGTCAGGACAAGGTGCAGATTATTTCATGCACGGGCGCTAATTTAGAAGAGGATCTTTTCAATCTCGTCGCACACGATTTTTACGAACGCGTGCCGCATTACCGCGACTTGACGCCACAGGACGAGCAGGACCTGCTTGATCGCCATATGAACCGCGTGACCGACACGTGCATTCCCGAAATGGAAGCGATGCGTCGGCTCGAAAAGGCCATGGTCGATGTCTGGACAGCGGCTGACGCTAGGGGCGAGCGGTATTTCCCGCACGAATTTATGTATCAGGTCTTGAAGAACGGTTCGCTCGATGAGTTCTATCAGATCGATCTCAAGGATTCGTGGATGTACGCCGCGATGGAGAAGAACCTGCCGATGATCGTTCCGGGTTGGGAAGATTCGACGATGGGCAATATGTTCGCCGGCCACGTCATCACCGGCGATGTCAAAAACGTCCACACCGTCCGCACCGGCATCGAATACATGACGTTCCTCGCCGACTGGTACACGAACAATGCGACCGACGATTCAACCATCGGCTTCTTCCAGATCGGCGGCGGCATCGCGGGCGATTTCCCTATCTGCGTCGTGCCGATGCTGCACCAAGACCTGCAACGCGAGAACGTTCCCGTCTGGGGCTATTTCTGCCAGGTGAGCGATTCGACCACAAGCTACGGCTCGTATTCAGGCGCCGTCCCGAACGAAAAAATAACCTGGGGCAAACTCGCCGCCGACACGCCAAAATTCATCGTCGAATCAGACGCCTCAATCGTCGCCCCGCTGATGTTCGCGTATATTCTAGGCTGGTAGTATCAGCATTGCTGTATAATGAGCGCGAGGACTTGATACGATGTTAACGACTGTAAAGGCTGAAGTTGAGGTTGGGGGTAAGGTCAGACTTCTCGAACCGCTGGATGTTTCAAAGCCGACGAAAGCCATCTTAACGCTACTTGAAGAGAATGGTAACGGCAGTAGTGTCGGAAACGCCAAACGCATGCTGGAATTCTTAAGGTCAAATCGGCTTCCCATAAGCGCGCGCCTCACGAATGATGAGATCGAGGCACAAATACAGGAGACTCGTGATTCGTGGGAGTAAAGCTGCCGAAAATATATTTGGATTCCTGCATCGCGATCTATCTGGTTGAGGAACATCCAAATTACTCACCACAGATCGAGTCACTTGTTGAAGGTTTGTCGGATGCCGACATTTTAGTTTCCGACCTTACGGTAATGGAATGTCTCGTCGGCCCGCTTCGCAAAGGAGATCGATCTCTTGAAGAAAAATTCAATAAGTGGTTCGACGGTGTATTGGTTCTGCCTTTGAGCAACATCGTTTTTAGAGATGCGGGGCGACTGCGGGCAGACAATTCGTCACTCAAAACTCCCGATGCTCTTCACATAGCAACCGCTGTTCACCATGATTGCGACGAATTTTGGACTAACGACACGCGGCTGGATAAGGTAGCTCCAAACATGGTCAGGAATATCTTGTAACACGATATTCGTCGAATCCGACGCCTCGATCGCCGCCCCGCTGATGTTCGCGTATATTTTAGGTTGGTAGATTTCCAAAGCCGGAAAAAAGTAACTTGTCGGTCAAGGCCGAACGCTAATGCTCGCAATCGGCCTGACCTATTCCTCCAAGTTCTTGAAGACTGCCGCACCTAACTCTTATCGAGCCGTACCCAATTTGTCGCTGATGCACTCGCGGTTGCCAACATTTTTTTACTTTTGATCAGTGACGAGCGCCGACCGGCGCTATCTGCGGCAGATCTAAGCAGGATCACGATATCGCGGCGGCAATCTAGCGATCTTCGTCCTTCTCGTTCTGCTTATTGTTTTTTCTATTTGCTTTCTCATCCTTTGCCTTTTCCTTAGCTTCGGCTGCGGCATCTTCTTCAGATCGATGGACGATCTTGCCCGTCTTGGCGCCGACCCATATCTCGGTCAGTGTCCCGCCTGCATTACGTATGTCGAACGAATAGACAAGCTTCTTTCGCATCGGAATCTTGCCTTCCATTTCGAGTTCTTCACTCTCGACCGTTCCGGGAACGGCATTTAGAGCAGTCTCGCGGGCCTTTTCAAGCGTGATCTTTGCCTTCTTTACAAGTTTCGCGTCCGGCCTTTCTCGACTTTCCTGGGCGTGTGTCGGAACTGCCGTTGTGCAGACGATCCCCAGTAAGGATAAAAGCCCAAAGGCCGCATTCATGACGATCTTATTCATTTTCATAGCGATTTTCTCCTGTTATATTCGCCCGAATTTGTCGGGCTCTTAGCAAGGATATGAATCAGGAGATAAATGGAGGGTTAATTTTGAAAGGCGACGACAAAGACATTCTCACCCGCGGGAGAACGTGAATATTCGATCGACGCGTAATGCAAACCGGCGATCATTTTTGCGATCGAAAGACCGAGTCCCGCTCCTGTCGAAAATTCAGTACTTTCATACTCGATACTCCTATGCAACCGAACAAAACGTTCGAAGACCATTATTCCCTGGCTATCCGGTATTACCGGTCCGGTGTTGATAACACTAACGGTCTTCTTGCCGGCATCGACGTAGACCGCGAGGCGGCCGCCATCGACGTTGTACTTAACGGCGTTGTCGATCAGGTTCATAAACAATCGTTTCAAGAGCGCGTCATTGCCGGGCATGAGCAACTCTTGGCGCTCGAAGGCTATACTGATCCCGCGCTTATCGGCAAGTGAGCGGATCGAACGCACACAATCTCCTACGATCTCGTCGATATAGGTGTCTCGCAAGCTGACTTCGGCCAATTGCCCCGAATCGTCCCGCGCGAGTAGAAATAGGTCTTCGACGATCCGCGCCATTCGAGAGCCTTCCTCGTTTACTATTGTGAGCGACTCACGATACTCGTCGCGGTCACGGTCAACATTGGCAAGTGCAACCTCCGATTCGCCCTGGATTATCGCGAGCGGCGTCCGCAATTCATGTGACGCATCGGCCATAAATCTCCTTTGCCGTTCGAATTCTGCGTCTAGTCGATCGAAAAGGTCGTTATAGGCGAGAGCAAGCTCACCGAGTTCGTCGTTTTTGTTCGATATCGGGATACGCTCGCTCAAATCGGTCCCCGTGATCCGTCGCGCAAGCGAGCCGATTTCAGATATCGGTGACAAGGTTTTACGTGCGAGAAAGTAGCCACCGAGAGCGACCAATAAGAGAACCAAGGGCGACACAATCGCAAATATCCGTTTGACGCGGCCCTCGAGTTCGATCTGATCGGAAAGTGATATGAGAGAAAATAGCGTATAAGACTTGTTGTCAAGATGAAAATCGGTGCGATGGACCCGATACCGATCACCACTGACAGCAATGTTCCCAAATCCTTTGGCATCGAAAATCGTTGCTGTGATATAGGTCGCAAACTCGTCGTTCGGCGTGATCGTTGACAGGTCGCCGCTATGCGTCACCACGAACCGATAGTCAACCGATCTCATTTCGCTCAAGGCCTCAACTATTGCGTCATCTGTTGAGTTCTTCTTCGGCAAATCGTTCTCCTCGTCTTCGATCGCCGTAACGAGGTTTACCGAGCGATCCAAGAGATTCTTGTCGGTTTGGTCGAGCATTGCTCGAACGAAAGAGGTGTAGGTAAGGAACGAGAACGCGATGATGACGAATGCAAGAACGCAGGTGTACCAAAGAGTTAGTTTCGATCGGATAGAACTATACATCGTCCAAAATATAGCCTGCACCTCTGCGCGTGTGTATAAGCTGGCGGTCAAAACCCTCGTCCATTTTCGATCTAAGCCTATTGACGTAAACCTCGATCAGGTTTGAGAACGGGTCATAGTTATCGTCCCAAACGTGATTCGATATCTCATCTCGACCGACGACCCTTCCCTTGTTAAGGCCGAGAAACTCAAGCAACGAATATTCTTTCGCAGTAAGCGCCACCGCCAAGCCCGCACGACAGACCGTCTGAGACCGTGTGTCGATCCGAAGATCGGCCGCTGTAATCAACTCTGGACGTATCTCCGTGCGTCGGCGAAGCAGTGCTCGCAGGCGGGCAAGCAGTTCTTTGAAGATGAACGGCTTTGTCAAATAATCGTCGGCTCCGTTATCGAGCCCGGCGACCTTGTCCTCAATAAAACCGCGCGCGGTAAGCATCATAATCGGTTGTGATGTGCCGACCTCTCTCAGTTCCCGGCAAACCTCAAAACCATTTATTCCCGGCAGGTTAATGTCGAGAATGAAAAGATCGTACGGATTGATCGATGACAGATAGAGAGCATCTTCTCCATTCGTCGCGATATCAACGGCATACGCATTTTCGCGTAATCCTTTTCGAATGAACGATGCGATCCGCTTGTCATCCTCTACGAGCAACACTCTCATTTGATGACAATAGGGTAGCGCAAATAAATAGAAAATTAATATGACAAGATCGACAGCGGGAAATTAATCTTCCATTTAGTTTCCCATCGTTAACCTTAAGCATCAGGTCGGCCGCAAGCTGAGACGAGCGAATGGACGAACAAGTCAAAAATGCTTTGAGTAAATTGCCGCAGATAATACTTGCATTCTGGATAATGTCGGCTGCAAATTGGAGTGAACGAATGGACGAACAAGCTAAAAATGCGTTGAGTAAAGTACCGCAGGTAACGCTCGTATTCTGGATCATCAAGATCTTGGCAACAACCCTCGGCGAGACTGGGGGCGATGCCGTCACCATGTCATGGTTGGGTGAGACGACTGTAAATGCGACCGGCTGGGGCTATCTGCTCGGAACCGCTATCTTCGGCGCGGTCTTTGCTATCGCCGTCTTTTGGCAGATCAAGGCAGAGAAGTTCCACTCGCTGCTGTATTGGTTCACTATTGTTGCGACCACGACGGTCGGCACAACGCTCGCTGATTATCTGACAAGGTCGGTCGGTATCGGATATACGGGCGGGTCGGCGATCCTGCTGGCGTGCGTTATCGCCTCGCTTACTATTTGGCGCTACTCTACGGGCAGCATCTCGATAGGTACGGTGAATACCCGGCAGATCGAGATCTACTATTGGGTCACTATAATGTTTTCCCAGACTTTGGGGACGGCGTTAGGTGACTGGGTCGTTGACGAAGCGGGTCTCGGCTACCTCGGCTCGGCTGCGATCTTTGGGGCGATCCTCTTATTGGTAGCGGTCTTGCATTTTTGGACGAATATCTCGAAGCCGATCCTTTTTTGGATAGCGTTCATTACCACGAGGCCCCTCGGGGCCGTCGTCGGCGACTTTCTCGACAAACCGATCGAGAAGGGCGGACTCGAACTCAGCCGCTACGCCGCATCGGCCGTGTTATTGGCAACGATCGTGGCTCTGATATTTATCTTCAAGCAGAAGCCGGCCGAGGAGGCACACTGAGAATTGAGAATGTCGGGCCCTATAATACGCAGATACTTGTCCGTCTCGGTGATCTTACTTTCCTTGGGCATTGCGTCTGTCGCCGCCAAAGCTCAAGGCGGGCCGCCAATGATCACAGATGATACAGGCACCATTCCGACAGGGCACTGGGAAATAAATACGGCTTTTACATGGGAGCGTAACGCTGAAGGCGCATTATACGGAATTCCATTGCTGGACGTGAATTATGGACTAAGCAAAAACGCCCAATTAAAGATAGAGATCCCGTGGGTCGTCGGCCATGCGAATGGCGGTCGCGCCATCGGCGGCGTCGGGAATACGAGCATAGCAATCAGATGGAGATTTCGAGATGAACGCGAACAGCACCGGATCGCGTTGTCGATCTATCCGGCATTCGAGTTCAATACGTCGGATGCATCAGTTCGGCGCCGGCTTGTGGACAAAGGTCCCGAACTACTGCTTCCGCTTCAAATACAAACACAAGTCGGCAAATACGGCATCAATGGCGATGTCGGCTATCGTTTTAAACGCGGCACTAATGAGTTGATCTACGGAGTTGTTATTGGACGCACGTTCAAAAATAGGGTTGACCTACTCGCAGAAATTCACGCAACGGGCCCGACCGCTCGTCTCAGGGCGAGCGAGGTCGTGTATGACCTTGGTTCACGAATAAGAATGACGCGGAATACAACGCTGCTGGTCTCGGCCGGACGCAGCCTTTTCAACGGACGAGATCTGCGTTTCATTGGTTACCTGGGAATCCAAACGACCTTCTAAGATCGTAGCCGATCCGCACGTTTCTCATCAACTGTCCCATTTCCGGAAAGCATTGATTACGACGTTTCCTCGCCACAGACGGCTAAGCATACACAAGCTGGGCTCATCTTCGTCGGGTTGCCGGTTCTACTGTCTAACGGTAATCTGGTCTTGCAAACTAAATTTCGGGAGAAAGGATATATGAAACGAATTTTGACGACGGTCGCTCTCTTGGCTCTTTTTGTGTCTCTGCCGGGTGTGTCGCTTTTTGCGCAGACGCGTGACGACAAGGCCGAGGCAAAGCTGCGTGCCAAGGCGTTGAAGATCCACAAAGAGGTCATCACGCTCGACACCCACAACGACATCAGCACGAGCAATTTTACTGACGCGGTCAATTACAGCCAGGAATTGAGCACGCAAGTGAACCTCCCGAAAATGCGAAAGGGCGGGCTCGACGTTTCGTGGATGGTCGTTTACACAGGCCAAGGCCCGCTCACCGAGGAAGGCTACGCGGCGGCATACAAGAACGCGATCGACAAATTCGACGCGATCCACCGCCTTGCAGAGAAATACGCACCTAACGAGATCGGCATTGCGTTGACGTCAAATGACGTTCGACGCCTCGTAAAAGAGGGCAAGCTCGTCGCGATGATCGGCGTCGAGAATGGTTACCCGATCGGCACGGACCTTAGCCGAATAAAGGAATTCGCAGACCGCGGCGCACGTTATATGTCGCTTGCACACAACGGCCACAGCCAACTCGCCGATTCGAATACTGGCGAAGCAGACGGCAAATGGCTGCACAACGGGCTGAGCGACCTCGGCAAAAAGGCGATCGCCGAATTGAACAAATGGGGCATTATGATCGACCTCTCGCATCCCTCGAAACAGTCGAATCTGCAGGCTATCGCGCTTAGCAAGGCGCCCGTCATCGCGTCGCATTCGGGCGCGCGTGCTCTCTGCGATCACAGTCGCAACCTCGACGACGAACAGCTCGAGGCGATCCGCAAGAACGGCGGCGTTGTTCAGGCGGTCGCATTCCGCAGCTATGTGAACACGGCAAAGAGCTCTCTTCGCTCAGCCAAACAGAACGAGCTGATGAAGGAACTCGCGGCAAAAGAGGGCTTCACGCTGCTGTCACGCGACGAGATCCGCAAAATGCCCGAGGCCGAGATGGAAGCATATTTCCAAAAGATACAGGCCTTTAGGGCGAAGAACTCTGCGGTCATCCGCGAACGCCTGAAAGATGTCGCGCCGGACGTTAATGTGCAGGATTTTGTTAACCACATCGACTACCTCGTCAAGAAGATCGGCATCGATCACGTCGGCATCTCATCGGATTTTGACGGCGGCGGTGGTGTCGAGGGCTGGGACAGTGCGGCCGAGACCTTCCATGTAACGCTCGAGCTCGTCCGCCGCGGCTACACCAAAAAGCAGATCGCAAGACTTTGGAGCGGCAACCTCCTGCGCGTCCTCGACGAGGTGCAAGCAGTCGCCCGAAAGCTCCAAGCCGAAAGTCACTAGAATGGGAGAGAAAACGGGTCCGGAAACCGGAGTCGAAAGTATTCTTTTCAGCTGAGGAAATATCTTCCATTAGAATTTTCGGCTCCTTATTCTGATAGACGGGCGCGTGTAAGATTTACGGATTGTTACCGGTCGAAACTGTGGTTTCCTTGCCTATTCGAACTCGTCAGCATAGGTTTGGGCTGCGGCTTTCAGTTTGTGTCCGCGGGTTTCGTAGCCAATGATGGTTACTGCGGGGGCGAGCGATAAGATCACCAAGCAAGCGGGCATTGAGACGCCGATGGCTACGGCGATGATCGAGACGACGATGATGGCGGCGGTTCCGGAAAAAAGCCAAAGGTAAAAGCGGTCGAACTCACCGAGTAGATAGCCGTATAGCGCGTAGATCGAGACAAGAAAGATCACGACCGGGATCACCACCGATAGCAGCACGCCAAGCGGGCCGACACGAGATTTACCCTCGATGAAATATGCCGCGACATGTAGGCCGCCGCCCGTTGCGACGATAGACGCGATCGTGATCATCAGGCCGTAGCCCCAGACGAAAGATTTGCCGCGATGCGCGTGCAGGACCGCAGCCGACGGCAGCATAAAAAACACCCACCAAATTCCAAAAGTCAGTCCCATTCCCGCAATTCCGACGAGAGCGACGTCTAGCGTCCAGCCCTGCGATTCGATGACAGCGGAAAGTGCGGCCACCGTTCCGACGACGCCTTCGCCGAGGGCAATGATCGCCATACATGCGTACCGTTCGGCGATATGGTGCGGGTGCCAGGGCGTGCCGCCGTCCTTCTTTTCGGCAATAAAGGGCCCAAGCATCTCGACGCTCACGAAGACTGCGGTCAGTATCAGCGTGACGCTGATCGAAAAATTCAAGAAGATCATCACGACCCATCCGACCTGTGCGAGCGCGATGAACCGTGCGTATGCGAGGCACGCGCGACGCCGTTCAGGATCTTGCTTTGCGGCGCGCAGCCATTGGAAGACCATTGCCACGCGCATAATAACATAGCCGAGAACGACGATGCGGTTGTCGAGATGCTCGCCCTTTTCCATCGACGTGAAAACATCCGGCAGCCCGAGCGCGAGTATAAGCACGCCGATCATCTGCACCATTGTCGTGATGCGGAAAAGCCAATCGTCAGTGTCGTAAGCCGAGGCGAACCAAGAGAAGTTGATCCACGCCCAGCAGATCGCGAATGCCGAGAACCCGAATCCGATAAGGCCTACCTTGATATGCGCCACCGCGATCGAATGCGAGAACTGCGATGCGGCCAGCCCGAACGCGATGACGAACGTCAGATCGAAAAGGAGTTCAAGCGGCGTCGTTGCGCGGTTCGTTTCGTTAATGTCGCGGCCACGCATCTGGCGTTTGTGATGATGCAAGGTTTCGGGTTCGTGCTCGGCCATCGTTTACAAGAATGGATGTATTGTGCGTTTCTTTTATACAATGATACGTAGAATAGGTTGACCTTCAAAGAGGCCATATGAGGATCATAGTTACAGGTGGTGCGGGGTTTATTGGCAGTGCGGTTGTTTGGCGGCTGAATGCGTTGGGGTACGACGACATTCTGATCGTAGATCGCATGGATGAGACGGACAAGTGGAAGAACCTTGCGCCGCTCCGATTTGCGGATTATGTTGACGCAGACGATCTTATCGACGATATAGGCGATCACAAGAATGCGGGGGCAATCTTTCACCTGGGCGCGTGTTCCTCGACGACCGAACGCGATGCGGACCATATGCTCCGCAATAACTTCCAATATACAAAGGACTTGGCGGAATTTGCGCTCGAGAACGAGATCCGGTTTATCTACGCATCTTCGGCTGCGACATACGGTGACGGTTCGGCGGGCATGGCGGACGGCACAGAGCATCTCAACAAACTGCGTCCGCTGAACGTCTATGGGTATTCGAAGCAGCTTTTTGACCAATACGCCGCACGCAACGGTTATTTTGACCGCATTGTCGGCCTCAAGTATTTCAATGTCTTCGGGCCGAACGAGAACCATAAGGGCGATATGCGTTCGCTCGTGAACAAAGCATTCGACCAGATCAGAGATACCGGCACGCTCAAGCTCTTCAAGAGCCACAATGCCGATTACCATGATGGCGAATTCGGCCGTGATTTTGTCTATGTCAAGGATGCGGTCGAAATGACGCTGCACTTCTTTGATAGAAAGGCCGGTGGTTTGTTCAATATCGGTTCGGGCAGAATGAGCACTTGGAATCAACTTGCCGACGCGATCTTCGCCGCCCTCGAACGCCCGCGGAATGTCGAGTTCGTCGAGATGCCCGAACACCTTCGCGATCGATATCAATACCACACTCAAGCGGATATCACTCGGCTGCGAAAGGCAGGTTACGCCGCCGCGACGACGGAACTCGGCGCGGCGGTCGCCGATTATATTCAGAACTATCTTCTGCCCGACAAGCATTTGGGCGACGACGGAGGAGATAGTTAGCCGACGTTTGGGAACGGTCGGTAGGCGTGGCTGTCGAATCGCCCGAACGCCTCGCCTCTTGCAAAAAAGAACGATCAATGAAGATATTTCACGGCACAGAGAACGCGAATATTCAAAGGCCGACGCTTCTGACGTTGGGCGTGTTCGATGGGCTGCATCTTGGGCACCAGCAGATCATTCGTACGGTCGTCGAGCGGGCACGGCAGACCCATGCCGTTCCGACGGCGATCACGTTCGATCCTCACCCACGTGCAGTCCTGCATCCGGAATCTGCTCCGCCGCTGCTTCAGACGCTCGACCAGCGGCTCTCATATCTCGAATTCCTCGGTATCGAGCAAGCGATCGTCATCAACTTTTCGCTCGATTTTGCCGCGCAGTCCGCCGAAGAGTTCATCCGCGACACGATCCACGATCGGCTGCGCGCAAGCGAGATATATCTCGGCAAGGGCTTCGCATTCGGCAAAGGCCGCAGCGGGAATATCGGTTTGCTTCGTCGAATGTCTGAAGAGCTTGGGTTCCACGCCGACGAGGTTGACGAAGTGCGTATTCGCGGGCGGCGTATCAGTTCTTCGCAAATCCGCGAGGATCTGCTCGAAGGCCGCATAAATCTCGCGCGTCGGATGCTCGGGCGGCCTTACGGCGTCGAAGGCGTCGTCGTCCGCGGGGAACAACGCGGCCGCACCATCGGGTTTCCGACCGCCAATCTCAAAGCGCACAATCGCGTCATCCCAAAATACGGCGTTTACGCAACTGCCACGCTTATCGACGGCAAATGGCGGAAGAGCGTAACGAATATCGGCGTGCGGCCGACATTCGGCGGCGAGAACGAACCGTCGGTCGAGACCTATGTGCTGGATCTCGATGGCGACCTTTATGGCATCGCACTTCGCGTTAGATTCCTGCATCGAATAAGGGACGAGCGTAAGTTCAACGGAATAGGCGAGTTAACTGAACAGATCAACAAGGACGTCGCGCGAGCAAGGAACTATTTCGCGAGGCCGGGCGTAAAGAATATGCTCGCGATCCTTTAAAGGGCGAACGATGAACGAACTTGCATTAAAAGAGGTAAGGGTTGAGCCGTCGGCGGCTGAAAGAGCGGACGCTACGGCGCTTCCGCAAGCCGAGAAGGCCACGCTGCAAGCCGTTGCCGCACGGACGGCGGGCGTCGAACCCGGTCCGCCGATCAAACTGGGGCTACGCGGCTACCTGCGGCTTGCGAAGATCGCGCGTGTGATCGCGACGCTTTCGCTCTATCTGTATCTCGATCAATACGACGTCCACGTAAAGCATCAGAAGAAGCGCCTTAAGGCTCGCCGAGACAGCGCGTATGCTCTCACGCGAGCGGCTGTTTTCGGTGAATGGCTGCATCGTATGAGGTTTGGCGTTCTTGATGCGTTCTTGCGTGTTTTGAGAAGACTCATTGTCGGCGGTTCCGCGACAAAACTTGAACACCAAGAACGGCAAGCCGTCTGGCTGAAGAACAAACTTATCGAACTCGGTCCGACGTTCATCAAGATCGGGCAATCGATGGGAACGCGTGCGGATCTGCTGCCGCTGCCTTTCGTAAAGGAGCTCGGCACGCTCGTCGATCAAGTGCCGCCGTTCCCGAACGCCGTAGCGCGACAGATCATCGAACGCGAACTCGGTCGCAAGATCTCGGAAGTTTACACGGAATTCGACTCCGAACCGGTTGCGGCGGCATCGCTCGGCCAGGTCTATCGCGCTCGTCTTCATTCGGGCGAAGAGGTTGCCGTAAAGGTTCAACGCCCGAACCTCGAAAGCACGATCAAGGATGACATCATCATTCTAAAAAAGGTCGCGGCATTTTCTGAGCGTTTTGAACAATTGAATGAGAACGCGGATTGGGCCGGGATGCTACGCGAATTCGACCAGACGATCCACGAGGAAATGGATTATGTCGCCGAAGGCCGCAACGCCGACCGTTTTCGAGAGAATTTTAAGAATTGGGCGAATATCCGCGTGCCGGAGATCTATTGGGAGGCGACGACGAATAAAGTCCTCACGATGGATTTTATCCGCGGGACAAAAGTCACCGATCTCGAAGAGCAGGAACGAAAGAATATCTCGGGGTCGAAGGTGAATCGGCTTCTAATTAAGACCTACCTCAAGCAACTCCTGGAAGACGGATTTTTTCACGCCGATCCGCATCCCGGCAATCTGCTGGTGCAGGACGACGGACGGCTCACGTTCTTCGATTTTGGAATGGTCGGACGAATCGACGCTTCGCTGCAATCGAAGATGATCGACGCGTTCTTTCACGTTGTCAGCAAAGATACCGTTGGCATCGCGCAGGACCTTATCAATCTGGATTTCCTAAAGCCGGGCACGCCTCATTCGGTCGTAAAACCCGTGGTCGAAAGGATGTTCGAATTCCATTTCGACCTGAAGCTAAAGGATGTGAATTTCAAAGAACTCACATACGATCTCGCCGACGTGATGTACGATTACCCTTTTCGCCTGCCGTCGAATTTTACGTATATTATGCGCGCGCTGATGACGCTCGAAGGCATCGGCATCATCACGGATCCTGAGTTCAATTTCTTCGAAACTGCGAAGCCTTACGCCAAAGAGTTTATGCTGAAACGCGAAGGCAGGGATTTCCGCAAACTCTTTGTCGATAAGCTTATGGGCCGCGACGAGGGCGGGAAGATCGACTGGAACCGCACGTGGAAGCTCGCAAAAATGGCATTCAAGACGGTTCTGAATACATAAACAGCATCGAGTAGAATCAAACTGTGAATCCTGACGTCGCCAGAGCCCGATCGCTTGTGCTTTCGCACGGGTGGAATTCGACCTCATTTCAGATCGTGAATCCGGGCATACAGCGTTGGTTCTCTGAGGATGGAGACGCGGTCGTCGGCTATGTTTCGGCGAGACGAATGAGGATCGTCGTTGGAGCTCCGGTGTGCGAGAAGAAGCGGTTAGTAGCGGTGTCTAAAGCGTTCGAGCGGGATGCAAAGCAGGACGGTTTTACGGCGTGCTATTTCGGCGCGGAAGCCCGACTCGAAGACACAGTCGTGCGCAACGGGCGACATTCGGAGCTTCTTATCGGCGCTCAACCTGTTTGGCGTCCGCAGGATTGGGATGGCATCGTCGCCACGCATCGCACTTTGCGCTCGCAGGTGAACCGGGCGCGGAATAAGGGCGTCGTCGTCGAGGAATGGAGCGTTGAGAGGGCGGCGAATAACGAGCAGCTTGCCGAACTTCTCGCGGCGTGGTTTGCGTCAAAGGGCCTTCCGCCGCTGCATTTTATGGTCGAGACAGACACACTTGCGCGGCTCGATCATCGTCGGATATTTGTCGCCAAGACGGGCGAAGAGATAGTGGGCTTTGTTGTTCTCTCGCCTGTTCCGAATCGCAATGGCTGGTTGTTCGAGCAGTTCCCGCATCGTCCAGGGGCAGCGAACGGCACGGTCGAATTGATGATCGATACGGCAATGCGCACTCTTGCCGCGGACGGCGCGGAATACGCAACGCTCGGCATTTCGCCGCTTTCGACGCGCGCCGCACTTCCTGAAGAAAGTCCGCCGCTTTGGCTGCGGATGATGCTGATTTGGTTTCGAAAGCACGGCAAACGATTCTATAATTTTGACGGCCTTGACGCCTTCAAAGCGAAGCTTCGGCCGACCGATTGGGAGCCGGTTTATGTGCTCGTTAACGAGCCGAAGGTGCGTGTTCGGACATTGTTTGCGATCGCCGACGCTTTCAGCGGCAACGCGCCGTATGCGTTGGTCACGGGCGCGTTATTGAAAGCGGCCGCGACCGAGTTCAGACGGTTTCGCTCTCTTTTATCTCCGAAGAAGAATGATCCCAAAAGGAATATCTCAGAATGAAGGAAGCACGCGCCGCCGTTTCTCACATTGAAGCAAATTTTCCGATAAGCGATCTTGCGGATATTGCTTGGCAGCAGGCCGAACCGATCCGCGTGACCACATATTGGTCGGGCGAAACTGCGCCTTTAGGACGGCATTTCGATGCCCGGCTTTTGTGGTCCGACACGCACATTTATGCTCGTTTTGACGCCGAACAGCGCGAGGAATTGATCGTAAATTCCGCCCCCGATCTAACGCAAAAAACGGACGGGCTTTGGGAGCGCGACGTGTGCGAGATATTCCTCGCGCCGCATCGTGCGAGACGAACGCGATACTTTGAGTTCGAGGTTGCGCCGACCGGCGAGTGGCTTGACCTCTTGATCGAGATCGTTGGGGATGTGCGCCGAACAGATCGCGAGTTCACATCGCAGATGGAATCGGCCGCAAAGATCGGCGACGGAAATGTTACGATGGCGATGAAAGTACCCTTTTCGACGCTCTGTGCGAAACCAAAGCTCGGCGATGTTTGGCTCGGCAATATTTTTCGCTGCATCGGAAGCGGAGCGACACGCGGCTACCTTTCGTGGCAGCCGACGCACACGGAAAAGCCCGCCTTTCACGTGCCCGGCGCGTTCAGCGAGATCGAGTTCCGTTAGATACCCTTAGCCACAAAGGCACGAAGCCACGAATGAAGAGGTTCTCATTCGTGGCTTCGTGCCTTGTGGCAAAAAGAAATATGAACAATCCTCAGGCGGCGATGAAATGTTCGTAGATGATCGTCGCTCCCAGGATCATGCTAAAGAGTCCGGCCGCGACTCGGATCCCTGAATTTAAGAGCTTGAATCGCAGCGCCGTGAAATGGAACGGCAGGCCGATAAGCAAACTCATCGCCATCATTCCCGCGATCGAACCGACGCCGAAGACCACTATGTAGAGCAGGGCGACGACCGTTGACGGAATAAGCGGCACGATCATCAGCATGAGCGCCGCGCTGCCGGCCAACCCGTGCACCATACCAACGAGCACGGAACGCGGGCTGAGGCGATGATGCGATCCGGCGGCTTCCTCTTCGTCGTGCGAGTGCAGATGCGTATGCGTAACGTCGCCGTGATTATGTTCATGAGCGTGCGTCTTATCGCTTTTGACTAGTTTGTAGATCGCATTTAGCCCAAGCGCGACGAGCATTATGCCGACGATGCCCTCGAGCTTCGATTCTATGCTTTCGGAGATCTGCAGCTTTAAGAAAATAACTATCAACGCGACGACGAACAGCGAGATCGTGTGCCCAATGCCCCAAAGCCCGCCGACGATTGACGCCGTGAAGATGTTCTTCTTTTCGCTTACGATCGCCGTTACAGCCGCAAGGTGGTCAGCCTCGATCGCGTGATGCAGGCCAAGGACGAACCCTAAAAGCAGTACCGAAGTTGTAGTTAATTCAGTCGGCAGATCCATCTAATTCATTATCCCGGATGCGAGCATTGATAGGATACCACGCCGCAAGAGATTTGCCGTCGATTCACCAAATACGGTTTAATCAATGTATGCCAAAGACCGAAAAGGAGCTTGCGTATCTAACCGACCTCTATGTCCAGGATGAATGGACGAGGCGTTTTACGGAGCTAGTAGATAAGCACATTGATCTCTCGGACGCGGAGAATCTTGCGTACTTGAACGCCGGAACAGGTAGTCACGCGATGACGCTTGATGAGAAATTCGGCGAGAAGACGGACATATTTGCGTCTTGCGAGAACGCAGAAGTCTTGCAGATCGCCCTTGATAAAGCGGCTGCGTTATCTTCGAGAGTAGATTTTTCGCAGATCAGGTTCGAGGATGACGCTTTCGACGCAGTGTTGACAGATGCGAGCTTTGCGTCTGCGGAATTGGCGGCCGATCTTGTCGAAGAGTCGATCCGGATCGCCCGTGTTGGCGGGGATGTTGCATTCTATCTGCCGTCGTCAGGCAGCTTTGGCGAGGTGTTTTCCATATTGTGGGAAGTGGTCGCGGCCGAAGACCTTGGGCCCGACGCACCGAATGTTGAGGAGCTGATCACGCAGCTTCCGACGGCCGCCGAGCTCGAGACGCTCGCAAAGTCGCTCGGAATGGTGAATATTCAACGCAAGGTCGAAAATGAGGTGTTCGAATATGAGAATGGCGAGGCTTTTATCACCTCGCCGCTGGCTGAAGATTTTCTGCTGCCGCGCTGGCTTGAGTCGCTCGATGAAGAAAGTCAGAAGCGCGTAGTTGGCGCGCTCTGCAAGCTCATCGACAATGAGGACGGCTCGTTATCGTTCCGCTTCTCGGTCAAGGTAACGCTCGTTACCGGCGAGAAAGGTTAGTGCCGCTTTGGCCCGCGCTCTTAGTGCTCCATACGGGCTTCTTCGCGGCGCTCCATCTCGGCTTTCAGTTCGGCGTCCGTGAGGGCCGCAACGGGACGGTCCGTTTCCGATCGACGCAGTTGCTGAGCCGCGAGATCGTCCTCTTCAGCCTCACGCATCCCTTCCTTAAAGGCTTTCCGTGATTGTCCGAGCGATTTAGCAAGCTGTGGCAGCCGCGAGGCCCCGAACAGCAAGAACAACACAACTACGACTAAAAATATTTCCCAGCCACCAAAATTCATACAATAAAGCCGTCCTCTTGTTTAGACGTTCCGCAAAGCGCGAAGGTTCAGGTTTTTATGATAAACCTTTATTTTCTAGCTTGCTACACTTGAATTCGCCGACCCTCTGAACTTGTCCATCGCCTCGACCAAAGCTGAAGTAATTCCCGGTTCCGAGACGGAGTGTCCGGCGTCGGGGACGATCGTCAATTCTGCCTCGGGCAAAGCGCGGTGCAGTTCCCATGCTGATGTGATCGGGCAAACGACGTCATATCGGCCCTGCACGATCACGGTCGGAACATTCCGGATCTTATCCACGTTCTCGATCAGGAAATTCTCGCTCTCAAAGAACGAGTTGTTCATAAAGTAATGACATTCGATGCGTGCGAGAGCGAGAGCCTCGTGCGCGCCTTCCCAATGCTCCATCAGATCTTTGCTCGGATAGAGCTTCGAGGTAGAGCCTTCCCAAACGCTCCACGCACGCGCGGCCGAAAGCCGCACATTCTCGTCATCGCTCGTAAGCCGTTTGTGATAAGCAGCGATCATATCGCCGCGTTCCGCTTCGGGTATCTCGTCGCGATAGCGTTCGTAAAAATCCGGAAAGATCTCCGACGCACCGTATTGGTAGAACCATTCGAGTTCGCGCCGGCGTGTCAAAAATATTCCTCGGAGTATCAGCCCCAAACATCGATCGGGATGCGTAACGCCGTAGGTGAGACTCAACGTACTTCCCCAGGATCCGCCGAATACGTGCCATTTCTCGATGCCGAACTTCTCACGCAGCTTCTCCATATCGGCAATTAGATCCCAGGTCGTATTCTCGCGAAGATCGGCGTGCGGCGTCGATCGTCCGGATCCGCGCTGATCGAAAAGGATCACGTGGTATGCCTTCGGGTCAAAATACTGCCGATACATCGGAAGCAGACCGCCGCCCGGTCCGCCATGGAGAAAGACGACCGGAATGCCGTCCGGATTTCCGACGCGTTCGTAATAGATCGTGTGAATGTCTGAAACGGTCAGCATTCCCGTATCGAAAGGTTCAATTTCGGGGTAAAGATTCGCCATATGTGTCAATAATACGCCTTTATCGATCAATTCGCGATTATTCACGAGTTCGAGAGCGAGAATCGGCGCATCTATTTGAGGAATTTGCGACTCCAGAGCTGAAAAACAAGCAGTGTCCAAAGCTCCTTGTGGTGCGAGGCAATGCCCTGTTCGTGCTCGGAGATCAGGCGGTCAACATACGAAGGCTCGAAGATCCCTTGCTCTTTAAGTCTTTCGGGCGAAAGAAGATCGTGGAGCATATACCGCAAGCGTCCTCGGAGCCAGGCCGCGATCGGTATGCCAAATCCCTTTTT
>DAORTR010000007.1:0-41465 GCA_035432765.1 Pyrinomonadaceae bacterium | reverse complement strand
CGTCGATCTCGAATGCGGTTCCCGTAACGAAAGAAGCTTCATCAGAAGCGAGATAGAGCACGGACGCGGCGATCTCCAGCGGACTTGCCATTCGTCCGAGAGCCTGTGTTGCCGACATCTCTTCGTACGCCTTTTGGGGATCGGGATATTCGGCTATACGCTTCTTGACGAAAGGGGTTTCGACACGTCCGGGGCAGACGGCGACAGCTCGAATGCCGTCTTTTGCGTGGTCCAGAGCGAGGCATTTCGTGAAGCCGACGACCGCAAATTTCGTTGTGCAGTATGCGAGTCGATCGGCAATGGCAACAACACCGCCGATCGACGCTAAATTGATCACGGCTCCGCCCTTTCGCTCGATCATTCGCGGAAGGAACGCCTTTGTAAGGCTGAATATTCCGCGGACATTGACCGAATAGAGACGGTCGAGATCGCTCGCTTCTGTCTGCAGAAGCGTTCCGACGTGCCCGATGCCGGCGTTATTTACAAGAATATCGAGACGACCGCGTTGGTCAAGAACTTCCCCGGCAATGTTTCCGCAAGCTGCCTCGTCCGCTACATCCAATTGCAAAAAGGTCGCGTTCAAGCCGAGTTCAGCAAGGCGGTTCGCGGCAGCGTGACCGGCATTCTCGTCGATATCTGCGAGGTACACGAATGCCCCCGCGTTCGCGAGAGTTTCGGCGATTGCTTCGCCAATGCCGGAGGCCGCTCCGGTTACCAATGCGGTCTTGCCTTGAAGATCGAACATAATTCACTCTACCTTTGGATTACCGAATTTCGGAGAACACCCAAACCCTCAATTTCGACCTCAGCAAAGTCGCCGTCTCTCAGAAAGACCTTCGGCGTTCGCGCAAAACCCACGCCCGGCGGTGTGCCGGTCGCGATCAGGTCTCCGGGTTCGAGAGTAATGGTCTTTGAGATGAATTCGATCAGTTCCGGAATGCGAAAGATCATCTGCCCTGTGCTCGAATCCTGAAGCGTCTCACCGTTCAATCGAAAGCTGATCCTAAGATCGTGGGGATCGACGATCTCATCAGGGGTCGCAATGAATTCACCCATCGGCGCGAAGGTATCGCACGATTTACCACGCTGCCACTGTCCGTCCGCGAACTGCATGTCGCGCGCAGAAACGTCATTGAAATTCGTATATCCGAAGACATAGCTCATTGCGTCGGAGGCCGAAACCGACTTTGCGCGTCGGCCGATCACGACCGCAAGTTCCGCTTCGTAATCGACCTCCGAGCTGTCTTCAGGCAGTTCGATCGCCGCATCGGGGCCTATAACGGCGGTCGAAAACTTTGAAAAAATAATAGGTGAGGTCGGAATCGCCATACCGCTCTCCTCGGCGTGATCGCGATAATTCAGCCCAACGCAAACGATCTTGCCGGGCCTCTGTATCGGCGCCTCAAGTCGGATCTCTTCGCGTTCGAAGAGCTGAACGGCACCGCTTTGTATCGCTGAGGCTGCGGGCGAAACGAAATCACGCTCAAGGTCGAAGCACTTGAGAATGTCCGTTTGCGAAAGTCCGTTAGTCAAGAACTCGGGAGTTAGGTCGGCGATTCGGTCGTCCGACAGAAAAGCGCCGATACGATAACCCACACCGGGCGAAGACCTTTTTGTGAATACAACAAGTTTCATAGCTTTCTCAACGCTATCCGTGGCAGGTCATTTCGCTTCTAAGCCCGCGACCGGCACCCACACGAATCGCGGACGATAGAAATCTGCGTAGATAGAATCGCCCGGTTTAGCACCGAACGGAAGATTGCTGTTGTACGAGATCAACAGTCGTCCGTCCTTTGTGAACTGCGGGTGAATGTGCGGATTATAAACGCTCATTCCCGTCTGCAGCGCCTGTGATGCAGTCATTCCGGGAAGCTTTCGCTGGCCGGCGGTCGGCGTCCGATAAACGAGATGCTTGGTGTCGAACGGACCCTGCGGCTCGCACGCAGAATATAGATACAGGTCCTTCCAATCCGTATAGCCGACCGACGTGTCGAACGTAACCATTACGAAAGTTGGACGCCCGTTTATATTGAGCCGGCGAATGCTGAGTTCATCGCTAATGCTGTCCTTCTCCGGTATGAGCGATGTGCGACGGTTGAGGTCTTTCGAGAACGCCTTGCCATTCCACGCTTTCCAGTTCTTCAGATCGGCGGCGAATTCAATTCCCTTTGAGACATCAACTTTTGCTAGGTAGAGCTTCTTATACTTATTTGCTGCCTCGAGCGATGACTTCTTTACGCCATCGATCTTTCCCTCATTCCGCATTCCGTAGATGAAAAGCTCATTCTCATTATTCAACCAAAGTGAGATTCCCCAAATGGCCTCGTCCATCTTGCTCTTTAGATCGACGATCTTTTCGATAGCAAGCGTATCCGCATTCATTTGTGCGATCGCCTGAGCGCGATACCTTATCCAGAAATCTTTGTCGAAAGGGCGAGCAACGTCCCATTCGTTCAGGAACATCCAGACCTTCTTTTCGCCGTTGACACTAACAATGATCGGGTCGCCGAGCCAGTACATATGGTTCGGGCTGGTACTCTTCGGCTTGAAATAAGACGTCGAATAACCGTATTTGTCTTTCGGCCCGGTAAGTGTCCGCATAGTCTTCCCATCCTTTGATCGGACGACGATGCTGTTGTAAACGTAATGGATCACTTCCGGCTTTGGACCGCACATCGGCGGCAGACAGTTCGGCTTTCGCGTACGAAGGCCGTTGCTGTTCGTAAATACCGCTCCGTCACCGGGCATCGCCGGATCTTCTGCGATGTACGAATCCGAAAAAAAGAATGCAGAATCGCCATTCGGAAGTTCGATAGACACGGTTGTATCACCGCCTGTCCAGCCCGGGCCGTTGCGTGTAAAGATACTATTCCACTCGGCGGCGGACTCGCCCTTTCCGGTAAGGATGTCGCATTGCGGAAATACCGCGCTCGAAAGGAGCGAGCACACAAAAAGTATCAGCACAACGCTGCGAAACATCGTTTTCATAAAAGAATCAGTACGGAATCTCCGGACGCCGATCGTCATTCGCGTCTGCCCAACGCGTATTCGGCACGACCGGCGTCCAATCCGGCCTTAGCGGATCTTTGTCATAAGGGTAGCCGCCGAGACGTTTGTAGAGTTCGGCATACTCGCCCAGTTTATCTCGGTCAAGCGTTACGCCTAGGCCCGGCCCCGTTGGTACGGCGATGCGGCCATTCTTATATTCGAATTTGCCGCCAAGGATAATGTCGTCGGTCAAATGATGATAATGAGCGTCGGCCGCGAATGTAAGATTCGGAATGACCGCACCGAGATGCAGCATTGTAGCAAGCTGGATACCGAGTTCGCCCGACGAATGAACCGCGACGCCGAGTTGAAATGTTTCGCAAACGCCTGCGGCTTTCACGCACGGGCGGATGCCGCCCCAGAATGTCGTATCGAGCAAAATGACATCGACCGCGGTATCGAGGACATTTGCCGCAAGTTGTTCGAAGTTTACGACGACGGTGTTCGTCGCAAGCGGCATACGCACCTTTTCGCGCGTTCGACGCATTGCGTGTAGGCCGAATACCGGGTCTTCAAAATAATCATTCCTAATATCCTCGATCTGTTGACCGAACCAGATCGCCTGCTCGGTTGACCACGAAGCATTCGGGTCGAATCGAAAGCTGTCGCCGCTCATCTTGTCCGTACCGAGTTCTTCGGCGAGGGCACGATAGCATTGAAGCTCGTATTCGGGAGCGAATACGCCGCCCTTCAGCTTGTGCGATGTGAAGCCGTGCTTTTCCTTCAGGTGTTTAGCGTGTTCGACCAACTGATCGACCGTCCTTACCTCACCGTCCCCGGTGCGCGGATCCGGATATCGAAAGAACAGATACGACGCGAACGGAACCTCCGACTGGAGCTTTCCGCCTAGAATGTCATAGACGGGCACGTTCCACTTCTTTCCAAGGATGTCGAGACACGCGAATTCAAGGGCGGCAAGGATCTGCGTCCGGTTGTTGTAGAGCGACGCGGTAGGGTTCGCGATCTTGAAGCGCATTTCTTCAAGGCTCGTCGGATCATGCCCGACAAGATAGCTTTTCATCGCGGCAAACGCCGCCTCGGCTGATTCGCCTCCGCCGCCCATTTCACCAAGCCCGGTGATGCCCTCGTCGGTCTCGACCTCAACGATGGTTCGGACGAATCGGCCCCAATGACAACCCGCCGCGTGACGGAGCGGTGCCTCAAGCGGGACGGTAACGGTGGTGGCTTTGATATCTGTTATCTTCATATCGGCGGAGTTTAGTCAACGACCTTATTTTCTTGCAGAAACTTCCAAACTTCAGAATACGCCGTCTTATATTGCTCTTGGGTAAACATTCCGTGATCGCCGCCCTTTATCGTAACGAGTCTATTCGGAACCTGCGCCTTATCTAGGGCGTCTTTGAGACGTGTTGCCTGCGTATAAGGCACGACGCTATCCTTGTCGCCATGTATCGTGATGATCGGCGGCAGCCCGGTTCGTACGTACGTAAGCGGCGAAACTTGCCGTGCGATCTTATCAGCGTCAGGCTGACTGCCCGTCCACATTACGGCGTAGTTTCTAAGGTTCGGGCCTTGCAGAAGGTCGTTTACGTCCGAGATGCCATACCAATTCACGATCGCTGCGACCTTAAGGTCTTCGTCGCCGTAGCATTGGTTATCGAGCGATGTACCTTTCGGCAGCATTCCCGCTATCAGCGAAAGATGGCCACCTGCGGATTGGCCCGTTAGGACGATCTTCTTTGTGTCGAAATTCCATTGCTTTGCGTTGCTAAAGACCCAACGCAGAGCACAGCGCGCATCTTCGACGGCGGCCGGCGCAAGCGAATTCCCGGCCATTCGATACTCGACGTTCACAGCTCGCCAGCCACGTTCGAGATAAGGAAGCAATTGATAGACCGCGCCTTCTTTCGCGCCGAAAACCCATCCGCCGCCGTGAAAGAAAACGATCGTCGGCGTCGGATTTGGGTTGTCGCGCGGATACCAGACGTCGAGCTTTAGCTGCGTGTTATTCGCAGTCGCATAAACAACATCAGGCTGCATCCAATATCTGTCAGCGATCTGCAACAGATTAGGGGTTGTCGCTTGCCCGAACGCAGCAACTGAAAACAAAAATATTGCTGACAACACAACCAAGTGCTTTGCGAGTCTGCATATCAACGACGATTCTACCTTCATCCTTATCCCTCGATCTAACCGGTTTAGGCCGGTTTAACTCCGTCTTTCGTCGCGGTGTAACTGCGGCCTTGATAGTTAATGTTGCGGAGTTCGGCCCGTTGGTCAAACCCGGTAAAACTCGGCTTTGCCTTGATCTCGCCGAACAACCCGGCATTCACCCCGAAGATCGAATCAATGACGGGCTCGAGGTAATTGCAGCCGGATACGCACGCCCAATCATTGATGAACGGAGGATCGGATGGTGCCTTGATAGCGCCGCCATTCGACTCGGGAGCAACAAAATCTTCGACAAAATGAGCCTGCGCGATCGGGCCTTGTTGCGCGGACTTAGCGAGGCCTCTTATCCAGTTACGGGCGATCATCTGCTCACCCGCAGCAAAAAGCCCGCTCAAGGCAAGTGCCGGCCACGCACAATATGCTCCGGTCCACTGATGGTCAGGACGTATGCTGAATGTTACGTCAAGATCGCGTGTGGAAAGGGCGCGCATCCACGTCGATGTTTGGAGTTCTCGCTGGAAGAAGCCGACCATTTCCTTCTTCTGCTTTGCCGGCATCGTGTCGCCGATCGTCATCAGCGTTACGCCGAAATCATAGCAATGATGCACTTCATTATATGAGCCGTCCGGGAGACGACAACGCCAAATGCCTTTGCCGTCAACATAAAGGTCGTTGACGCGTCGCGCAAGATCGCCGGCTTCTTTTCTAAATGCTGTCGCCTTTTCCTTTTGCCCCTTGTGATCTAGCAGTTCGGCTGCGAATTGCAGGTTATAGACATTCGCAGCGTTCAGTCCCGCAACCTCGTGCACATAGCTCGAAACTGCCTCTAAAAGGTTCGTAACACCGCCGTAGTCCGCGAGTCCGTGTCCGTTCGTGTCCAGAGCGCGCCAGTGTTCCGCATATTGGATCAGCCGATCAAAGACCTTCACGCCGCCGACTTCCTTTTCGAGCCAAGTTCTATCGCCCGTCCAGCGAAGATACTCCTTCGCCATCCTCGACATCGCATAGTCGTTGACCGAATACCACGGCCCGACGCCCGCGCCTGTTAGGAATTCCGTCCCAAAATGCTTATAGACATCGAGCTTCATCCACGTCTCGATCATTCGCCTTAGAACTTCCGGGTCGAGCATCGCAAGCAGCATCGCACTCAAGGAAATGTCCCAAAGGAATGTCGTGGTCTCCCAATATCTCGGGGCGAGCGTTACATATGTTGTCCCGTAAACAGAATGCGGCGTTGTGCGTCGAAAGAACAAAGCACTCATCACGGCCGAATGATAAAGCCGTTTGACATCATCGTCAGCGGTCGTAAGCGTCGGCAGATGGCCTGAAAAGATCTTGTTGCCAGGCGTAAAGACGGCCGTCAATTGCGCGTTCCACTCAACTTCGGTCGCTTTTGCTACCTCGTCAAATGAGTCCACCACGGCATCGTATCCGCGACGGGCTTCGTCAGCATTTGCTCCCATCGAATTTACGAACGTGATCGAACGCGATTCGCTCGGAGCGAGATCGAACTCGTAGATCAGCCACGACGGAAGAAGTTGCGCGGGCTTCGGCGAAGAGCCTTGCAGCACGAAAGCCTCCGTACGCTTCGAGTTGCAAAGTATGGCGTTGCGCTCTCTATCGATGACTCGATCGTTATCGTACTCGCCCGGAGAATATGCCGCGTTCCAAGGCGTAACGCTCTTGGTCGCGCCGCCGTTGACCGCAAGTTTGATCTCGGTCTTTCGACGCTGCTTTGTGTTGTTCTTTACCGTCAGTTTTACGGCGGTCGTCATCGACCGGAAAGGGACAACGGTGGCGCTCGAAAGTTCGAGGCCTTTGTACACCGAACGGCGTTCGATACGATCCGGCCGCCACACGAATTCGATCGGAGTTTTTGTTGCCGCAAAATATTCGCCGTCAATATAAAGCACGCCGGTCAGCAATTCGCCTCCGGCACCGAGCGGAGCAACGTTCATCTCGCCTTGAGCGAATGGCGGAAAAGCGATGCTGCGAACTGCGGCAAGGTCCATCGCGGCCTGAGCACAGCCCCATTGATTAGTTAGCCCCGGCGGATTGAAGTGATCGCCGAAGCGATGCGTCATCACGACGCTCTGCAACGACCCGCACGTCGGTATGTCGGGGAGAGTCGGTAAGGCACCGTCCGATGACGATTCGGCATTCGCGGCAAAGGCACCGTTCTTCAGTAGTGCGGGCAAGGCGAGACTTGCAGATGCTGCTTTAAGAAAATCCCTTCGTTCAAGTTTGCTCATAATTCACTCAACACATTAGTGCGCGGTCCCTATTGGAGCTCGACGCGGATCGTGGCAGTTTCGTACGGCTTAAGATCGACGGTCAACGGAGCGACATTCAGGCCGGTGCGTAAAATGTTCTGTTCGGTCAAATTCACAAGCTCTGCCGAGCGGATCTTTGCCGGCAGGTTCACCTTCACGCTTACACCTTTACCCGTGAATTCCTGCAGCCGAATAATGAACGCTTTGTTTATCGGCGGATCGAGCGGTGAGGCGCTAACCTCGCCTCGAACGACGTTGTCGGCGGCCGGCTTTACGGCAACGATCTCGACATTCGGCTGATCGACCGAGAAGAATCCTTCGATCGGACGCGATGGCGCACTCTGCACATAGCTTGCGTTCAACGGCAGGTTAAATTCCTGTCCCATTCGCCTTGCCGCTAAATCGTCACGCTTGCCGCCAGCGCCAATGGCGTATTCGAAAACATAGTTGCCGGGCAGTCCAGGTTCGACCGTCGACATATTTAGGACGCCAAGGTCGTGCGTGTCTGCCTGCGAAGCGTGGCGAATTGCTCGCGAATAGAGTGTGGCTTCGGGCAGCGGAAATTTCCCTGTGTATAGGGCCGGAAATTCTTTTGGGGCGTTCGCGGCCCGCATCTTCGTGCTTATATATCCGGGAAAAAGCCAATAGAAAGCTTGCCGATGCGCGATGATCGCGGTCGCCGATCCGTCCGTTAACCCAATGACGTGCTGCGTTGTTACCGAATCGCGCCGTGCGCCCGGCAGATAGTCATCCGGCAGCGTGTCCAACCATTTCTGGCCGCCGCGAACGATCTTCAGGCCATCGCTCTTAATGTTCATCGGGAACGCGAAGTAATATGAATCGCTCCAATTGCCGTCGCCCCCGACGAACGGCATATTCGCCGGATCGAGTTCGTTTCGAATTTCGACGCGGGCGATATCTTTGAAGATCGTTAGTTTTGTCACGGCAAAGACGGACCGGTCGCGAGTGATCGTGATCTCGGAGACAACACTGCCGCGCTTCGCGGAAACCGCCGCGACCGTTGGATATACGACACGGGAAGCCTCGCTGCCTACGACACGAAGCAGTTCGTTGAACGTCATTTCGCCCGCAGTATTTATCAACTCGCGTCCGGCCGCGGCGTCGAAAACGCTCTCAACGACGCCATTCTTGCCGACCCGAACGTTGAAGCGATCGTTGCTGATCTCGTGGCCGGCAACGGTCTTCATTGTCGAGACCGGAGTACCGTGTTCGGTCTCGATAACATAGCTCTTATACCCGAACGCAGGAACTTGGGAGGCAACGAAGAGAGCATTTCCGTGCTCGTCAATATCGAACGGCACAAGCACTCCTGACGCGGCGTCGCGGACCGCGGTTATCATCGTGATTTTCTGCGGAGGCTTCAACCGCACCACATCATCGCGGGTAAAAGACAGGCCGTTATAGACAACTGCGTTCCATTGCCCTTCAGCCGGGGCCTGCACTTTGTCGTATCGATCAGGCCGGACCAGAGTTTGCACGCCTGTCTCGATAAGACGATCGGTCTCGGCCTTTGCGTTCGTCATAAAGCTGACGTATTGGCGATTTTGTTCTCTCAAAGACCCTGCATTATTAAGTTGCGGCCAGCCGGTATTTCCTGCCCCGCTGTGTTCATCGTATGTGAACATCAAGTCGTAAAGCTCGGTCATATTTCCGACAGGAAACGGAATTCGCCGTGTCATGGCGATCGCACTCCATAGCGATCCGGCCGCCGGCACGTGGTCATGGCTGTATCGCGCAAGTGCGGAGATCTTCGGCGACTGCGTTTTTGCTTCGCTCCATAAACCGGACCATTCGCCTCGAAAGGTTGGAATATCCTTTTCGTAATTTTTCTCGATATGTTCAAGGAATTCGGGCGGGGTCGCGATCTTGAGCCGTACGTCGCGATTCCGAGAATTCCACATCCGAACGGCCTTTTCGAGGTTCTTGACGTTGTCGGGTTCGACAAAGTCGTGGGCGTAGATCGCCATCACTGCGTCGTACTTGTAGCCTGCTTTGCTGTATCGTTCGAGCAACGCGCGAACGCCGATCTCCATTACTTGAAGCGGTGTGCGCTTGCCCGCAAGACCCGGATTGAACATCTCGAAAGGCGTTCTGGCCGTGTACGGGTCAATCGAATACGGATCGAGATAGAAATCCGTCATCGCCTCTGTATAACCGCCGCGAGGGCTTTGCGTTATCCACGTCAAGACCTTGCTGCCGTCGGGCGACTGCCAGTAGAACGGGACATTGCCGGGGGCGAGTGACGTTGCGTTGTTGATAAAGGTATTCGCACCAACGACGAGATACTTGCCGCCGCTACCGGCGAGTACGCTTGGTATGGTCGTCGGATGCCCGGGCACGTCGTCCATCAAAGCAAATTCCGAATGAATGCCATAAGTTCGCTTTAATTTCGCATAATCATAGAAAAGGCGGTTGAGTTCCTCTTCGCCCATAAAATCCGTGTGCATACTGCCCCAAGACATCGACAGCGCAACGCGACCGCTTTTGATCAGTTTCATCAGCCGGGTGATCTTTTGCTGATCCTTGGGAAGAACGGACGTGGGCTTGATCGCCCTATTAAGCCATTCATTTACCTGCCATACGCTTTCGATCGTCCAGCGAAAGTTCGGGTCGGACTCTGCAACGCGAATGACCTCGTCTATATGCCTAGCGGCGCGCTCCCGAACGGCATCCGGCGGTTCGACAAACCCGAGATCGTAGTGCGAGGTTGGCGTGATGTAGATGGTCTTGATCGAACTTGCGGGCAGCTTTCCCTGACCAAACCCAAGAAATGGAAGGGCTAAGAGAACGGTTAAGATAGAAATTGCAGATCCTTTCTTCATTTCCCTCGAACCTTGCTGTGTACCTTGCTAAGACGAGAAGGCAAAGCGTGTCCCGCACTTTGGAAAGTTTATACAACTTCGCAGAGTGCGGGACGCTGTGAGCCCGTCGGAACCGACCCGAACCGCCAAATACGGGCCGCCCGGCAGACTCTTTTCGATCAGAAGTTCAGTCTGGCGGAGAGCTGTACCTGCCGCGGGCCTCCGAACCCGAGCAGGCCGCCAAGCTGATTTCCGACGGTCGATGTACTTCTTCCGAACGCAGAGCACGCGCCGATCGAGCCTCCACAAGAGATACCGCCCGACGGGTCAGCGTAATTCGCCCGGTTGAGGAGGTTGAAAACCTCGATCCTCAAGTTGAGCGACATTCTCTCGGAAAGTTTCGTGTTCTTAAAAAGCGATGCATCCACCTGGGCAAAGCCGGGCCCGCGGAGAATGTTGCGGCCCGCGTTACCGAATACGCCCGCTCCCGGATCCGAAAATGCGGCCGGATTGAATTGGCAATTCGGGACGCTGTACGGTTCGCAATACATATTGACGCCCGAGACGATATTCGGCCTGAAAGAGAACCCGGAGAAGATGCCGCCGGTTCGCGTGATCGTGACCGGCAAGCCGCTGCGGATCTGGACGATCGAATTGATCTGCCATCCGTCGATGAGCCACTTCGGACCGTCGCCGAACCACTTTCTAAACTTAAGATCGTATCCGGCGTCGAGTGTGAAGTTATGACGAACGTCCTGGTCGGAGCTCGCGCGTTCGGCCCTCGCATTATTTTCGTCTTGATAGTCCTTAAAGAACCCTACAACGTCGTCGATCGTGTGCGACCAAGTGTAGTTCGCGTTGAATCTAAGGCCGTCGGTCAAGTTGCGTCGGAACGTCAACTGCATCGCGTTGTAGTTCGACTGCGGATAGCCGCCGACCGCGTAAATATCGCCGAATCGGTCGGTAAGCGGTCGAACGCCGCTGACAGGATCGGCGCGGTTTATATTCCGCGGCGAGATGACTCCATCCGTGAGCAGGTGCGTTACATGGTTGCCGACATAGGCCGCCTGGAATGTGCCAAACCCGATATTCTGTTGGATGCTGAGCGACCAATGCTGCGCCATTGCCGTTTTAAGATCCTTCTCGATCACGAAAGCATTTGATTTTCCGCAGTTGAACACTGCGGGATCGACGGGATACGAGAACGTCGGCGGCGGAGTCGCGCAGAATAGCCAATCGAAAAGATTGGTTGCCGTCTGCGGGAAAGAATTCGCTGCCGGCGAACCATAGCTTGCCGGCAATTCCCGATTGTAGAAAACACCGTAACCGCCGCGAACGACAGTTTTGGTCGTACCGAACACATCAAAGGCGAATCCAACGCGCGGGCCAAAATTATTCTTGTCCACATTGTGGAGCTTTTGCCCTGTCGGCGAGATGGTCATCGTCGCTAGATCAAGGTTCTGCAAAAGGCCGTTCTTTTCACGGCTGACCGTACTAACATCGTATCGAAGGCCGAGATTTAGCGATAGGCGTGGATGGGCTCTCCAGTTATCGTTGATAAAGAAGCCGAAGTTCTCATTCGCATAGTCTAGTTTCGGATTGCCCGCACGCGAGATCACGAAAGGTTCATTCGCCTGAAAACTCGTCGAACCCGGACCGCCCGCCAAACCAAAATAGGTCAGCGTGAACTGTTCCCGCGAAAGGGCGGAACGCCGATTAAGCCTGATGTCAGCGCCCATTTTCAGCGAATGGCTGCCGCGTATCATCGTTATCGTGTCGAGGAATTGATAGACCGCACCGGTTCTACGCTGGCTAAATTGTGCCGGCCCCGGCGTAGCGATCCTAAAATCTACGAATGATAGGTCGATCCTCGGAAACTGCTCGGCACCCGCACCGACATCCGTAAAATTATGGTTTATTCCAAAGCCGAATTCATTCGTCGTGCGAGCGTTGAAGGCGTAGTTGTGAGCGAACTTGAAAAGCTGGACCCGAAGCTTCCCCGGAGCCATTTGATCCGTACCGACGCCATAAGGCGTGTCCGTGCTCGAATCATTGATATTGTATCTGGCTGAAAATCGGCTCTTATCGCTTTGTTGATAGTCGATCTTTACCGAGCCGGTATCTTCGCGGAGTTTTGCGATCCGCTGGGCCTGATATTCACCCAAGTTCGGATCCACAAGGCCTGTAAGCGGCTGAATGTATGGCCTTTGCGGCAGCGGGATCGTTTCGACCAGAGGTTGAAGCGCGGGAGCAAGTCCGTTGCGGAACAACTGTGTATAAACAAGATTATTGAACGTCTGACCGCGTGTCTGACGGACGCCTTCGTAGTTGGCAAAGAAGAACCATTTGTCCTTGACGATCGGCCCGCTCAAGTTGCCTCCGAATTGGTTTAGGCGAAACCGTTGCTTGCCGGCCAGAGCATCGCCCGCGTCAAGCGCGTCGTTTCGGAAATACTCGAAAATACTTCCATGCAGGGCGTTCGTTCCGGATTTCGTGATGGGGTTGATGACCGCTCCAAGAGCTTCGCCGTACTGAGCGGAATAGTTCTGTTCGAGGACTTGGACTTCTTGGATGCTGTCCATACTCACGCGGTTCACGCGTGACTCGATCCTTCCAAGTACGTTCGACGTTCCATTCACGTCAACGCGGCTCGCGTCGATGCCGTCAACAAGAACGCTCGATCCGCCGAATGTCGAAGGAATGCCGTTGATCGCCGTCTGGAACTGATTAGTCGTTTGGACCGATCCCGGAACCGTCGCAAGAAGTTGCGTGAAATCGCGGCCGTTTACCGGGTTGTCCTGAATTCGAGCTTGCGATAGCGTGTCGCCAAGCGTCGCCGTCTCTGTGTCGGTCGGCGTTTGGTCGGCGGTAACTTCAACAGCGGCTTCAACGCCTCCAACACTCACCGTAATGTTGACCCTCAGCGTGTCGCCGACCGCGAGCCGAGCGTCCGTGATGGTTGTCGGTTGAAAGCCTGACGCCGTTACCGAGACCTTGTAAACACCGTTCGAAAGCGAAGGAGCGCGATAGATGCCGCTGCCGTCCGTCGTTACGGTCTTTGTTTCGTTCGTACCGACATTAGTTAGTTTAACGCTCGCGTTCGGCACTGCGGCACCGTTAGCGTCCTGCACGCTTCCGGTGATCGTTCCGGTGTTCGATTGGGCGAATATGCCGATCGATAGAACCAGAGCGACTGCGGCGGCAGATGCTGTCTTTCCGATTGTTTTAAGAATTCCTGTGTTCATATTACGCCTCCTGCGCTTTTCTCGGATCATTTCTCCGAAGATCAAACTTTTGTACATTCGCTCTTTGTTGGGATAGCACCGATCGCGTTCAAGTTCGGCGTCCAGACGCCGTCCTTTTTCGAATAGTAGATCTCCAACAACTCGACGGTCATCGGTATGGTCGGAATGACATCCCTTACCGGCACGCTCTCTCCGTTGAACATCCTGACCGCGCCGTCAATGCAGCGGAGTCCGACATATTCCGGGAACATTGCCGCGCTCACCTTTAGAGCTTTCTTTTCGAGCAGCCAATCTTTCTCGTGAGTTCCAGCGAGACCGAATCCGGCGATCGTGACTGTTTCAGGATCAAATCCGGCGTCAACGTAGCCTTGATATGCGCCTTGGCCTGTCTCGTCGTCCATTGCAAAGATCACGTCAACGTCGCCTGTCTTTTGGAGAGTTTCGTGAGCGATCTTGCGGGCGATCGACGGAGTTGCCTCGCCATTGATAGATGCCACAACGACCGCGTCAGACTGGATGCTGCGAACACCTTCCACGAAGCCCTCACTTCTTATCAAACATGGACGCAAAGTCGGTAGTCCGACATCGAGTATCCGGAGAGGGCCGTCAGCGGCCTTGACATTTCGACCGATCCAAACGCCCATATCGTATCCGGCGTCGTAATCGCAGATCGCAACCATCGTCGCCATTCCTTCAATGGGATTCGCTTCGACGACTACCGGTGTATCTGCGGCCGCAGCGATCTTCAAGATCTCCTCGAGGCCTTCGGTCGCCGCGGGCGTTACGATCAGCACGTCAACCTCATTCACCAGTTTCCGTGCCTGCTCGATCTGCCGTTCCACGCTCAACTCGGCGTCTCGGACGACGATTTCCGCACGATATTGCCCGCCTCTTCGCTTAAGAAGTTCGATGACTATCTGGTACCAGATATGGAAGCTATAATTCGTTAGATAACCGATCTTCGCCGGCATCTTTGCCGCCCGGACGAGCGGGACAGCCTCGAGCGCGGCGTCCAATCCCGGCGGCGGCATATATCGCGTAACCTCCGGATGGGATGTTGTCTGTTCTGTCGATGTTGATTCACTCATAAATTCTACTTTTGTCGAGACCTAATTCGTCTGCGGAACTCCGCCGATCTGCGTCAGCAGTCCGCCGTCAGCCGTCCAGACGGAACCCGTAACGAACGACGAACTCTCGTGTGCCAGAAATAGAGCAATTTCGGCGATCTCGTTCGGCCGTGCGATGCGTCCGAGTGGATGCATTTTCCTGCATGCCTCGAAAACAGACTCCGGATCGGGATCGAGCGAAGCAGCCCAACGCAGCATCGGCGTATCGACCGTGCCGGGACATACAGCGTTCGCTCTAATATTCTCCTTCGCAAAATCCATCGCAATCGAACGGGTGAGCCCTAGCAACGCGTGCTTACTGACGGTATATGCGAGCACATTCTGCTGGCTCGCGAGGGCCTGCACTGACGATACGTTGACGATCGAACCTCCGCCGGACGCCTGCAAGTGCGGGATCACGAAGCGTGCCGCATTCCACGCTCCCTTCAAATTCACGTCGAGCACTTCGTTCCATTCCTCGTCTGTGGTCGAGACCGCCGTCCCATAACGCTGGATCCCGGCGCTCACGATCAGCGAGTCTATCCCGCCAAAGGCTCCGACGGTCTGTCCGATCGCGTCCTCGACGGCGGCGCCTTCCGAGACATTCACTCTCGTGAACATCGCGTTGCCGCCGGCTTTCTTGATCTCGTCGCAGGCAGCAATACCGGCCTCTTCGTCCCAGTCAATGATCGAGACCGCACCTCCGCGTTCTGCTAACAACGTGCAAGCGGCTTGCCCGATGCCCAAGGCACCGCCCGTTACAACGATCGTCTTGCCGTCAAACCTCATTTGCCCTCCGCAAGTTCGATGCCGGAAGCAGCCATCGCAACTTCAGACTCATCGTAATCACCAGCCTCGCGTGCCGGAGGAAGATGCTTGTACCAAGTGAAATATAAGATCACGATGGCGAGCACAGTTGTGCTGAGCAAAGTGAACGCGGTCGCGAGCTGATGAAGGATGAGATAGAGCATCGAGACGTAGAGAGCAGTGATGCCGATCAGCGCGATGACCGTGTTTACGACGTCTCGCGTAAAAGGCGACTGCTTCTTGAACTCCGGCTCCTCTGAGAGAACGGCGGTGCGCGGCGGACTCCAAAATCCAGCCGGCTGTACCTTGCGATAAAAGACCTTGAGCGTGTCGAGGCTTGTCGGCTCAGTTGCAAGAGAAACGGCAACGGTCAAGATCGAAGATGCTAACGCGATGATCGGAAATCCGATATAGAGCGGCAGAGGTTCGCTAAGATATGTTGTGTCGAGAACGACCTGACCGAGGGAGAGTATCATTCCGCCAAATACACCCGCCGCATATCCCCAACCGTTCAGGCGCCACCAATACCAGCGAAGCACGTTCGGAGGCAGGATTCCCGCCGCTAGTGTGCCGAAGATCCATAGAAACGCCGCATTTATCGATGTTCCAAAAACTGAAATAAAAAGTCCGACAATGATCAACAGCGCGGAAGAGAAGTAGCTGACGTGCACGAGGCGTTTCGCGTCCGCCTTCGGATTGATATACCGCTGATAGACGTCCTTGACTAGATAAGCTGCTCCCCCGTTGACCGTCGAACTAAATGTTGCCAAAAACCCTGACAACAGCGCCGCCAGCATAAAGCCGACGAGGCCGACCGGCAGCATCGAGCCTATGATCAACGGGAGAGCAGTTTCCGGGTCCGCGCGCAATTGCTGATCCAACGCGGCGTTCCCGATCCCCATAATGGCCATGATCGCGATCGCCATCGCGAAAGGCCAACGAACTGTGTGTATCAAGCCCCAAAGGGCCCCAAGTTTTGACGCGTCCCGCTCGTCCTTTGCGGCAAGAAAGCGTTGAAAATCGTAAAGCTGTTCCGGCCCGCTGAGGCACAAAAGAAAGCCTTTCAGGACCCAAACTGCCATCAAGGCACCGAACAGCGAATAATCAGTTCCGCCGGAGATAACGCCCTGAAGGTCGGTCGGCTGTGTCGAGGTTGGAAATATTTCCATCCAGGACGCCGGCACAAGCGTCGCGAATTTCGCGGCGTCGAAGTGCATATAGCCGACGACCGCGAATGCGATCGCCCCGGCGCTCAGCACGATAGTCTGTGCGATCTCGACCCTTACAATGCCGTGGAAACCACCGGCAACGACGTAGATTCCCGTTACGCCGAGGATCAAGACCGCGCAGACCGTTGGCGAGAACGGCAAAAATATCGCACCGAACTTACCCATTCCGATCGCGCCGTAGCCAAGCAGTGCCGTAATGGTAAGCACGGCAAAGAGCGTGTACGAGAGCCTCGCCATATCGCCGGCTCGGCCTGCGCCAAAACGCGTCATCATCCATTCGGCACCGGTCATCACGTCCGAACGGCGGATCCATTTGCCCATATAGGCCAAATAAAAGGCCGTGATCGGAAAGCCCCACAGCCAATGGACCCACATTCCCTTTAAGCCAAGAACGATGAAGGTCGAAACGATCCACATCGTCCCTGTGATATCGAAGTAGGAAGACGAGCCTGACATCGCCAATGCCCACCAAGGCAGCTGCCTGCCGCCAAGGAAGTATGATGACATTCCTTTGGACGCGCGCCGCTTCATCGCAAGGCCGATGCCCATTATCGCTGCTAGGTACAGCACGACGATGACTTGGTCGATCGCGGAGAGATGCATTGGTCTTTAAACTCCTTTGGCGTTCTTCGGAATCGTAAACTTTATCCTGTGTGTTGAGAAAGCCTTGATGGTCCAATCGTTCGGCTAGACCGTCCTGCTGATTTTCGAAATCCTTCTCCTCTTCGGAAGTGTCTCGAAAGGTTCAATATTCTTTCTCTTCGGCGTTGACTAAGTCATTGATACACTAGTTCCCCCGGTGTGTCAATAGGAGAATTATGCTCGCGCGAAAGAATTGTGTTCGTTAGTGGGCAGCGGCGCCGAGCCAAAGCAGCTTTGTAAGGCGATGGGGATCGCACCATAGAGACTTGGTCGTTCAACGCTCGCGGGGCGTATCGTTACCTGATCGGGCGAAACAATATACCGACTGCGTACCTTTTCGAGGATCACAGGTTCAATGAGCGGCCAGGCCGCTGTGATATTGCCGCCGATGACGACCGTCTCGGGGAAGAGTCCGTGTACGAGGTTGCTGATTCCCTCGCCAAGATATTCGGCAGTGATCTTTAACGACTCGAGAGCCATCTTATCACCGTCATTGGCGAGCGTAACAAGATCGTGGACCGTAACGAGAGGCTCGCCTTGCTTTGCCGTGACGCGATGATATCGTTCGACGGTCGCGCGCTCGGACGCAAAGGTCTCCCAGCAGCCGCGACGACCGCACGAGCACAATTCGCCGTTCGGATCGATGCTCATATGCCCGAAGCCGCCAAGCCCGTGATGAGAGCCGACGTGCAATTCGCCGTTGATGATGAGGCCCGTGCCAAGCCCTTCAACAACGAGCACGAAGAGCAAATTCTTGACTTTCGCTTCATTGATCGGGCCGTACCAGAATTCCGAAAAAGCTGCCGCATTCGCGTCGTTCTCGACGAAGACGGGTAAACCGAGACGCTTCGAGAGAATGTCGCGCACGGGGACATCCTTCCATTCGAGGTTCGGAGATATCTCGATCGTTCCGGTTTCGCGGTCGATCAATCCAGGCACGCTCACGCCGATTCCGCCGAAACGCGCTTTCGCATAATTCACGGATATATGACGCTGGATCTCTGTGCACAAACGGTCGAGGAATTTCAGCGGTTTGCCGGAGGTCAGGATGCTCTTACGTTTCAGCACGCGTCCGTTAAAATCGCTGACCGCAAAGACAGTATCGATAACGCCGATGTCGATCGCGAGGACGTAAAAACTCTCAGCATTGATGTACAGATACTTCGGCGGCCGTCCGCCGGTCGAAGGTCCTTCAGTCCCCTCGTGGACAAGGCCGCCCTTGATAAGCCGGTTCACGATCGCCGAGACCGTTCCCGCGCGAAGGCCGGTCTGCTTGGCAATATCCGCCCGAGAAATAGGCTGTTGCTCGCGGATCAGATGCAAGAAGATCGTCTGGTTGATGTCGCGGATATCATTTACCCCGACCATTCGAATTGAAGATCCGTTTATGCTGCTCATTTATCTCTTGATCTCGTCCGAGTCCGAACCGACCATTCGTTCAAGGTCGGCGAGCGTTGCCGTCGATGCATCGCCCGGGCACGTCATAGCATACGCCGCATTTGCGGATGCGATGTCGATATATCGCTGCGGCGGGAGAGCGTTAAGCATTCCGTAAACGATTCCGCCCGCGAACGCGTCACCGCTGCCGACGCGATCAAGAACGCGAATGTTCTTAAAAGTTTTTCCGACGTAAGCTTTGCCGTCGATGTAAATCGCCCCGCCGATGCTGTGTTCAGACGCAGAAACAACATCCCTCAGCGAGGTTGCTATTACCTTCAGAGTGGGATGTCGGTCGAGCATCGCTTGAGCGGCAGCGGCGAATTCTTCGACCGAAAATCGGTCCAAAGCCGCGTCAAAACCTTCCACACCGAAGGCAACATCGGCCTCGTCAAGCAAATGGCGATTCGCGAGATCCGCCGCAGCTCGGCCTCCGCGCCCTTGCCAAAGCGACTCGCGATAATTTAGATCGTAGGACACAACCGCACCGCTTGCCCTAGCCGAACGCATCGCGGCGAGTGCCGCAGCTTTAGAATCGTCCGACAATGCTGCGAAGATCCCGCCCGTGTGGAACCAACGCGAACCTTGCTCTTCGAAGATCGAGTTCAGATCCAGATCACCCGACCTGATCTGCGAGATTGCGGTATTTGCTCGATCCGAGCACCCGGCGGGCTGCCGCGCTCCGAAACCGCGCTCGACAAAGTTCAGCCCGTTTCTGACATTACCGGAAATGCCGTCAACCTCGCGCCAGATGATATTCGACGTATCGACGCCGCCCTGTCGGATAAGGTCTTCGACAAGTCGGCCAATGTGATTGTCGGCAAAAGCCGTGAGAACGGACGCTCGAGCTCGAAAACAATGAGCGAGCGTGCGGGCAACATTGTATTCGCCGCCGCCTTCCCAAACTTGAAAATTGCGAGCCGTTCGAACACGATCATCGCCCGGATCGAATCTGAGCATAACCTCGCCGAGTGCAACGAGATCCCAACGAGCTTCGCTTTGTTCTTTGATCTTGAGCATCTAGATACGGACGTTTCCAATAGCAGAGATTAGATTGAATCAGCGAAATTCGCAATGCCGCCCGACCGACGAAGGTCGGATTTCGTCAAGCCGGGAGCATTGCATATAATGCTTGCTTCGGGAAACCAAATGGCAGTTATGACAAAAGATCAAGTAATTTCGCGAATTTCAAACACAGGGATCTTGCCCGTTATCCGTGCAGGTTCGACCGATGAAGCTCGACGTGCGATCGACGCGATCTGCGAAGGCGGTATCGATACGATCGAAGTAACGATGACGATACCGAACGCCGCCGAATTGATCGAAACACTCACGCGGGAGATGCCGACTGTGCTGTTTGGCGCCGGAACTGTCCTTTCCGCAGATGATGCGAAGCGGTGTATTAACGCAGGAGCGAAGTTTATCATTAGCCCGGCAACCGATGTTGATACGATCCGATCCTGCAATGCAGATGAAACAGTTGTTATGCCCGGCGCGTTGACGCCGACCGAGATCGTCGCGGCCATCGCGGCCGGTGCGGACGCAGTCAAGATCTTTCCTGTAGGAGCGCTCGGCGGCGTGAAATACATCAGAACTATGATGGCGCCGTTTCCCGACCTTAAGATCGTACCAACCGGCGGGATCACGGTCGATACGGCGGCGAGCTTTATAAAAGCGGGATGTCTTGCCGTTGGGCTCGGATCGGACCTTGTCGATCTTGCGGCGATACGCGAAGGACGCGCCAGGGACGTTACTAAGGCCGCGAGGCGCGTTCTTGCGTCGATCGCCGAGATACGATCTGCATCCTAATGGAGGCTCGCGTTAAGGCTGGCCAGCTTCTCGCGGCCCGGACACAAAATCGCCTTTTCTAGTTTGTTCAACGGCACGTCAGACGTATTGAGCGTGGAATGGAGGTCGGTGGAATCTTCATTTATGTACAGCAGACCGGTCAACACCTCTTGCCGCATTCGTGCGTTGTGAAGGGCCGTAATTGCGGAAAGCCGATCGTTCGGATCCCAATCTTTCGCGAGTTTTTGAAGGTAGATCTTCGAGCCGTCGTGCATCAGAAGGTCCTGAACGCTGCCCGCTTCGTAGGTCGTCACAATTTCGCGTGAGATCGGCACGAAATCGACAAGGCCGGCAACTTCCATATGCTCTCGGACATAATCGTAAGATTTTGTCGAGCCTGGATTGTTATTAAAGGTTACGCAAGGACTGATCACATTGAGCAGTGCGAATCCGTTGTGCAGCATCGCGGCCTTCATCAGCGGAACTAACTGTTCCTTATCACCCGAAAAACTTTGCGCAACGAACGTTGCGCCTAGTTCGATCGCCATTCCCGCAAGATCAATGGCTTCGAAAGGGTTTACGCTTCCCGCTTTGCTCTTCGAACCGATATCCGCAGTCGCGGAATCCTGACCTTTGGTCAAGCCGTAACAGCCATTGTTCATCACAAGATAGACCATCTTAAGATTGCGCCGGATCGCGTGTACGAACTGGCCCATTCCGATCGACGCCGTATCGCCATCGCCCGAAACGCCGAAATAGATCAGGTCGCGATTAGCCAAATATGCTCCGGTTGCAACCGACGGCATTCGCCCGTGAACGGAATTGAACCCGTGCGAATTGGACAAAAAGTATGCGGGGGATTTCGACAAACAACCGATTCCCGAGAGCTTTGCGACTTTATGCGGCTCGATATTCAACTCCCAGCATGCCTCGACGATCGCGGCGTTTATCGAATCATGACCGCAGCCGGCACAGAGCGTGCTCAAGTTCCCTTCATAATGATCCACAGTGTACCCAAGCTCATTCTTGGGCAATGCCGGATGCCGAAATTTAGATCTAACGTAAGTCATCTAAGGATATTCCACATTCTAACAAGTGAAGTTCTATCAAGATCGTCGTCGATATTCTACCACGAGAAATGGGTTTTGCCCCTCATTTCCACGGCTTGAAAGCCGCGGCAAGTCAAAGCAGTGCGGACGGGGGCGTCCGCGGTCCGTCCGTTCCGGATATGATAAAAAAGGCTGCCATGAACTTCAAAGGTTCCGGGCAGCCTTGGTCAACGGATCTAATTCGGTCTAGGACGTGGGAAGAGACTCGAACATAAACGCGAGTTTCCACGAATCACCTTCTTTTACATAGAAGGCTGTCTGGTAGAGAGGGCCGTTCTTTTGGCCATCGCAGGTGCCGTCAGCTTCCCCTTTGCCTGTCAGGATCTCGACTGTTGGCGAGATGGCAGAAGCAAATCCCTCAGTGAACGAAGTTTTCGTAACGCCTTCGCATTTCATATCGGCCGTCCAAAGTTTAATGACGGATGCCTGGCCGGACTGCAACTTGCCGCTCGGATCAACGAACGACATATCTTTGGTCGTGTTTGCCTCGAACCATTTTGCGTCCTTATTTCTAAAAGCTTCCCATCCGGCGGCGTGTGTCTTTGCCAACGCGTCAGTATTTGCGTCGGGTTTTGCTTCTGCGGGAGTTGCTGAGTTCGCGGCAGGCGCGTCAGCCTTCTTGGGTTCTTCCTTTTTGGGAGCTTCCTTCTTGACCTCATCCTTCTTTTCGGTGGACGGGAGTGATGCCGTCTCTGATGCCGGAGCGGCCGGTATCGGATTCTCGGCGTGGAAAACCGCTTTCCATTTCTCGCCGTCGCGAGCAAATACGGTAACTGCCTGAGTCGGATTCGGGATCCTCTCGCCCTTTCCGTCCGGCCCTGCGCAGGTGGCGTCGGTCGTGCTCTTATAGGTAAGAGCATAGGAGTTGTCGTCGATCCTGGACATCTTTGCGTCGGAGTTGGCCGTCGATTTCACCTCACACTTCATCTGGCCGATCATCTTTACCGCGTCGGCCTTGTTGTAGCGATGGCCGTTCGAATATTCGACGAACTTGTCCGAGAGGTTCTCTTCAAAGAACTTCGCATCGCTCTTGGCCCACGCGTCTCCAAGCTGTTTGTCGAGGGCAAGAAGTGCATCAGTGGTCGGGGCGGCCGCCGCCGGCTTTGATGCGTTGGTATTTGAATTGGCGTTATTGGCCGACGAATTCGCCGCCGGTGCTCCGCAACCGGCCATTCCGAGTGCCGCAGCAGCAAGGAATATCGCTAAACTTGAACGATTCATAAATGGTCACCTCAAAGTTGATGAGAAACAATCATAGCCAAGCGATCCTCGATGAAAGGACCCGATCGGCCGTTACGTTATTGCGGGAAGTTGCGCTAAGCATACTCCGGCTATTGGGAAAGTCAAGCGGTTACGAAGACGGCGGTTGCAAGAACCAAGCTGGCAATTCAAGTTCTTACGCTCGGATATTGTAGAATATGAATGACCTTTCCAAGTAGGCCGGCTCCCCGTTAGGCGAGAGCCTTTCGCCGGCCATCACGTTCTAGTTCTAAACGGCCTAGGCAGTAGGCCGGAAAATTCAGGGGCACGCGAATATCGCAGTCTGCACAGGCGATGCCCTTTAGCGAGGCTTATTGAAGAAATCTGATGTAATACGTGCTTGGGGCAAGATCCTCACGGGCCGGTACCCAAACCTTTCGATCGAGATCACGCGAGAGTGTCCCCTTCGATGTCCGGGATGCTATGCGTACGAGCCTGAACATTTGAACGGGGCCGGAAATCTTCGCGAACTCTCAGATTTCAAGAGTAACGATCTGGTCGAGAAAGTGCTCGCGCTCGTAGATCACCACAAACCGCTGCACCTTTCGATAGTGGGCGGCGAACCGCTGGTGCGGTTTCGTGAACTAAACACTCTGCTGCCGATCCTTAGCGAAAAAGGGATCGCGGTGCAATTGGTAACGAGTGCGGTGCGTGAGATCCCGAAAGAATGGAATTCGATCGATGACCTCTACATCGTAGTGTCGATCGACGGGCTTCAGCCTGAGCATGACGCGCGACGCAAACCGGCGACATACGAGCGGATCTTGCGCAACATTGCCGGGCATTCGATCACGGTCCACTGTACGGTAACTTCGCAGACAGCTTCACGCACCGGATATTATGAGGAATTCCTCGAATTTTGGTCGGCCCGCGAAGAAGTTCGGCAGATCTGGATCAGCATCTTTACCCCGCAGATGGGCGCGAACGATCCGGAGATACTCTCGCCCGAAGCGCGCACGCACTTGATCGACAGTATGGTGACGCTGCGTGAGAGATTTCCGAAACTCGTGTTCAACGACCTCGTTGCGAACGGATATCGTCAGCCGCCGAAATCACCGAGCGAGTGCATCTTTTCGCGGACTACGGTCAACTATACGGCTGACCTTGTGAGCAAGGTTACGCCTTGCCAATTTGGAGGAACACCCGATTGCTCGCAATGCGGATGTATCGCGTCAAGCGGCCTTGCAGCGGTCGGTGATTACAAGCTTTTTAATGTGGTGCCGCTGAGGACGCTCTATAACGCGTCCGATCGCATCGGGAAGGCCGTCCGGCCGAGCTAGGAATTAACGCATCGCGGCTTTTATCTGGACGTAGATGTTGTCGGCCGTAATAGGCGTTCCGTCGTAATTGAGGACGGAGACGAGTTTTTCGGTCAATCCGGTCGCAGCCGCTATTCGTTCTGATGAAGGAGTCCCGAGTTCGATCAGCATAAGGCTGCGGAACTGCGCGTCGCGATTCTGCTCGACGACGAATATCCGTTCGTGCGAGGCGACGAATTCCGAAAACGCTTTGCCGAACGGGAATGCACGCGGCCGCATCGCATCAAGGTGAATGCCGTCGGCCTCGAACATTTCCATAGCCTCCATCGCAGCGTAGCTTGACGTGCCGAAATAGATCATACCGTCACGAGATCTCTTGCTGACTTCGTTGCTCGTTTCAGTCGATCCCGCTTTTATGAACTCGGGCTGCGGCACGAGCTCCTTTGCCGTTTCGAATTTCCGAGCGAGCCGATCAACATTTCGTTTGTACGCGTCACCGTCCTCGGTGTAGATCGCGTATTCATCTCTCGAAGAACCGCGTGTCGTGAATGCCCCGCGTGAAACGTGTGTGCCGGGAATAGTACGAAACGGGATGCCGTCACCGTCGATGTCAAGATAACGACCGAACCTGCCCTCGAAGCGGTCAAGCCCTTCGTCGTCTGGCGACGCATGCCCGGAGCCATTCCCGCCGTTCGACTGCTTGGCGTATATTTTGTCTAGCTGTCCGGGCGAGAGCACCTTTCCACGATCGTAAGTTTGCCCGTCGTCCCACGTTAGCTCATCGGTGATATGGTCATTCATTCCGAGATCGAGGTCGGTAACGACGATCACGGGCGTTTGAAGCCTCTCGGTGAGGTCGAACGCCAACGCCGTCATCTCGAAGCACTCTTTCGGTGTCGCCGGCAGCAGCAGCGGATGCTTTGTGTCGCCGTGGGATGCGTATGCCGCGAGGAGCAGATCCGACTGCTGGGTTCGCGTGGGCATTCCCGTCGAAGGTCCCGTTCGCTGCACGTCTATAAGCACGGTCGGGATCTCGGCAAAATAACCAAGCCCGATGAATTCGTTCATCAGAGAAACTCCCGGCCCGCTCGTTGCCGTGAACGAACGGGCGCCGTTCCAAGACGCTCCCATTACCATACCGATCGCGGCGAGTTCGTCTTCGGCCTGCACGATCGCATAGTTATTTCGTCCTGTCTCAGGATCGACGCGGTACTTTGCCGCGTACTTGGCAAACGCATCGACAACCGACGTGGACGGCGTGATGGGATACCACGCGGCGACCGTAGCGCCGCCGTAGATCGCCCCGAGAGCGCAGGCGGAATTTCCGTTGTAAAGGATCTTGCCTTTTAAGAGATCGCGTCGCTCTATACGCATCGAAAAGCTTCCAGCGTCGAGATTGTCGAGAACCCACTTTTCACCGATCTTGAGAGCCTTGACGTTCGGCTCGATGAGCCTTTCTTTCCCGCGGAACTGTTCGCCGATCAGTTGTTCGATGACCGAGAACTCGATCTTGAAGAGCGAAACGAGTGCCCCGATGTAGATGATGTTCTTAAAGAGCTGCCGCTGCCGAGCGTCGGTGAATTCGGCGTTCGCGAGCTGCATCAGCGGGATGGCGATCGCTTCAATATCCTTGCGGTCAAAACCTGGCGGCAAGGGCTTTGAACTGTCGTAAAGAAAATATCCGCCGGGGGCTACCGAGGCGTAGTCTTTCTTGATGGATTGCGGATTGACCGCGACGACGAGATCGACCCCTTCTCGTCTGCCTAAATGCCCTTTTTCCGACACACGGACCTCGTACCAGGTCGGCAGACCCTGAATGTTAGACGGGAAGATATTCTTCGGCGTAACGGGCACGCCCATTCGAAATACAGCACGCGTAAAAAGCGCATTAGCCGAAGCCGAACCGGTACCGTTCACATTGGCAAAACGGACGACGAAGTCGTTGATCTTAGCGGAGTTTGTCACAAAATTTCGATGCCTCTTCCGAACCGATTTTAGGAAGTTTTCGGACAAAAAGAAAGGTAGTCGAGGCAACGGGAACGATATTTCTCAAAAAAGACGTTCTTTATGATTCAAATCATATTGCCTCGCCCTTTGATTTGGAAAGATTCAAGTATCGGGCGAGGACCATCCGGGAGATGCGAGCCCACGGTAAGAAGCTTTGTCAGCCGAAAATAATGCGTCGAACGTCTTTTATATAGGTTCAAAAGAACGGCTGTTAGATTTGAGGTAATTATAATGGAACTTGATGTCACACGAACCGTCGCGGATTATGCGGTCGCCTATCCGCCTTCAAAGAGGGTTTTTGAGAAACTCGGTATCGACTATTGCTGCGGCGGCAAGAAGTCGATCTCAGACGCTCTCGCCTCGAAAGGCGTTGCGTTGGAAGATCTCGCCGCATTGCTTGAAGCCGAAACGAACAAGCCGCAGAACGGCGAAGCCGTCGAGCTTGATTTTGCGACGATGTCCCTTGCGGCGTTGTCGGACCACATCGTTCGCTGTCATCACGTTTTTACGCGGGATGAAGACGCGCGCATTCAGGCCCTTCTCAACAAAGTTTGCTCCGTCCATGGCGGAAACCATCCGGAGCTTTTCGAAGTTCAGCAGATCTTTGGCGAATTCAAGCTCGAGCTTGAGAACCATATGCTCAAAGAAGAGCGGATGCTCTTCCCGTATATCTCGCTTATGGAAAGCTCGTTCAACTTTGGAATGCCGCGTCCGCCGGCACCTTTCGGTTCCACACGAAATCCGATCGCCATTATGATAAGCGATCACGATAGGGCTGCAGAAATGCTCGACGAGATGAAGGCGCTGACCGGTAATTTCACGGTGCCTTCGGACGGATGCACTACCTATCGAACCCTTTTCTCCGCATTTGAGGGGCTTGAAAAAGACCTTCACCAACATATTCATCTCGAGAACAACATTCTTTTCCCGAAAGCGATCGAGATGGAAGACAGCGGTACAGTATCGGATGCCAAAGCTCTCCAAGAACAGGCTTGCGGCGTCCACGAGCATGGCCACGAACTCTCCCACCACGCCCACGCGAATGCGCACGGGCACTCCCACGGCCATGCTCAAATTCATGCCTGCGGTTGCGGCTGCGAGCACTAAATCGTAAAAGTTCTCCCCTCTGCCAATGAAGCCTTGGCGTCTTTCCTTTGCTCCACGGAGTGAAAGACGCCCTTTTTCACGTTCGTGCGCTGGAAGAGCCGCATAGACTGCTAGCTTGAATCGTCCGCGGGCGACTAACGATATCCTCGATCAGTCTGTTAGTCGCTCGATGAGCATTCGCAAGTGTCGGCTACTTTGGCACGAACACACCGCTACATCCGGCAACCAGAGACCGGCGGATCAGTCCGTGGCTGAGGCCAAGATCGGCTTTCGGAGAAATGACACGTAGTTCACCACGAGACACATCAACGAAAAGGCCGATAGCAGCGCAAAACCGATCAGATAACTATCCGTCTCCTCCTTGACAAGGCCGAGGCCGATCGGCGGGAAAAAGCCTCCCAAACCGCCGAAGGTGCCTACGAGGCCGGTGACCGTTCCCGTTTCCTTGGGAAAGTACTGCGGAACGAGTTTAAAGACCGCTCCGTTACCGAGCCCCAGAAAGGTCGCCGTACCGAGCGCCCCGATGGTGAAGAGGGTAATTGACGTAAAGCTAAGGAAAAGGGCAAGAATCGCGATTCCGACAAAGACCACGGTCAAGACCTTAGCACCGCCGACCTTGTCCGCGAGAATCCCTCCAACCGGACGAACGAGAGTGGCTAGTACGACAAATCCAGCGGTTCTCGCTCCTGCATCCGTCGGCGTCAGGTTGAATAGCTCTCTAAGGAACGTTGGCATGAAAAGAGCCAACGCTACGAACCCACCGAATGTAAGGAAATAGAACAAGGAAAGAACCCATGCGATCTTCGATTCTTTTAGCGGACGAAGGCTCTCGGCAAGCGACTTGGGTCTAGCGGTCGTTGAGTCATTGTGAGCGGAGAAAAAGAAGACAGCCGCCCAGATCACGGCAACGCACGCGAAAATAAAGAACACAGTTCGCCAGTCGCCCAAATATATCGCCAGTACAGGTGCAAGAAACACGGCGAGTGATTGACCGATATTTCCCATACCGTATATCCCAAGGGCCGCCCCTTGCTTCTCTGGCGGAAACCAGCGGGATGTAAAGCCAACGCCGACGGGAAATGTCGTGCCGGCGATGCCTAGGAGAAGCCCGCATATCAGAAGTTGCGTATAGTTCGTCGTAAATCCGATCGCGATCGCCGGAAATGCGGAAAGTAGCAACAGAGCTGAAAAAACATTACGGCCGCCGAATCTGTCGGCGGCCATACCCGTTGCAAAACGCCCTATCGATCCCAAAAGAACGGGCATCGCGATCATGATGCTCTTTTGGGTTGCAGAAAGTTGATAGAGTTCGGTAAAAGTCGGAGCTAGGGCGGCGAGCAATCCCCATATTGCAAAGGAGACAGCAAAGCCGGTCGTTGATAGGAAAAGGGCGTGGCCGGAGCCGGTTCTAGATTGAAAGGTCATAATCATTATCGGGTGAGGCAGCAAGTCGCCGGGCCACCCAGAGGAGAATATTAGACCTCAAATGATCTACCCGGGAGTTGGAAAATCAGGAGGTTCGTTTTGGTCACACTTTTTACAATTCAATTCTTGACCGATCCGCGATGCGCGCCCGTCGGCCGTCAGTACCCATTCGCGAACACGCAGAGGCGGGTCGTGCCTCACGTGCTGATAATGTCTGCAGGAGAGTTTTGCCTTCCAATGGCCTTCGTCGTCGATCTCGAAACCATCAACTTTTCGATTCATTGATCTTGCGCTTAGCGAAGCCCACAGGCTTCCACCAGAAGAAAATCGTAAGAGATATCGCGAAGCAAAGAGCCGATGCCAAGCTCAACGGGATCAGATGGCCGAGATCGTGTGCCAAGCCGGCCTCGACCGCCGCTGCGAGGACCCACATCTGAGCGATATTGATCATAACAAGGAGCGCAAGCCGCGCTTGGGCCACTGACCGACGGCCTCTCGACGGCGGCCGATTCGGCTCGCTGAATCCGACCGACTTTGCGGATCTAAGTTTCATTTCCACGAACCTCCCTCTTGAGTGCCAAAACTTTCCCTCCGCGAAGCTCGACTTCGATCCGATCAAGCGGCCTTGGCGGCGGGCCGTAAAGCACTTCGCCGGTCGCCTCGCTAAAGCCGCCTTCGTGGCAAGGGCATTCGAGCCGCTTATGATCTTTCGCGTAATATACCGGGCAAGAAAGGTGCGTGCACTTTTGCCCGTACGCCTTATATTCTCCGTTCGTGGTTCGGATCAGTATCGCTGTGTCGTTCGGCGTCGGGTAGGCGAAATTAAGGGCGGAACCGGGCGTCATATTTTCCGCGCCCTCAATAGCGGCGGGCAAGAAGACTCGTTCCTTTTTAGCGTCATACGCCGAAACGGCCGAGAAACCGACCGTGCCGACAAAGAAAGTACCCGAGGCAAGGACGAGAAAGTTACAGAATTCGCGCCGCGTAACTTCGGATTCCGCATCGCGGTTATAGGGAAACTCCGCCTGGTGGGAATCCGTCGCGCGCCGAACGTCTTTTTCATCCGATATTGGACAATCGTTCTTTTCAGAAGCCGTCATGTTCCTGCTTTCTCCTTACGAGCGAAACTCGTTGCTATTGTCGGTTTCGCCCATTTCATTCTCGATCCAAGAGGCGTCCTCGCCCGCGTGGGCAGAGAGGTGTTCCCCGAATTCAGTGTCGCCGTCAATGTGTATGGCGTCTGCCTCATTGGTCGGCATCATTAAATAAACCTTGGTTTCGACCTTTTGATTTCCGAAGTAATGTATATTGACGGGCTTGGTGCGTCGAAGCGGGACAACATCTTCGTATTTACCAAAGGTGAGAGCGCCGGTCGGACAGACGCTTGCGCACATCGGCTGAAGGCCTTCGGAGGATCGGTCGTAGCACATATCGCACTTCATCTGAAGGTGCATAGCGGAATTGTATTTCGGCACTCCGAACGGGCAGGCATTCACGCAGTTGCGGCAATCAAGGCAGCGAGGTTTGAGCGCGGTCATTACTACGCCGTCCTCATTCTGCTTGATCGCATCGGCCGGACAGACTTGAGCACACGTCGGTTCGGCGCAGTGCATACAGATGGTCGGCATCGTTGCGGTCGTTTCTCCGCGGTCGAAGAAATCGACAAAGATCATCGAGTAGCCCTTATGCGTCGAACATTCTCGGCAAGCGGCCACACACGACCGGCAGCCAATGCACCGCTGCGGATCGACAAACATCGTTTCCTGCATAACTCTCCCCTAAATTCAGAATCAACCTTCGTTATCAAAGATAAGCTGCTTCGGACGAACGATCATCACCGAGCAAGGCGCATGCTGGATCACGGCAAGCGAAACGCTGCCGACGATCAAACTCTTCCACATACTCTTCCCGCGCGAACCTAATACGACCACGTCCGAGCCTTCGCGACCGGCACAGTTGACGATCTCTTCGGCCGCCGAGTGGAACGGCTGAGCGGTAATGACCTCCGAAGTCATACGCAAGCCTTTCGCTTCTTCAGCGATGATCCTTTCAGCCGCATCGAGGATCTCGCCTCCCTGCCTAACAGCTTCAGCGTGCGCGTCGCGAGCAATTTCGGCATTAACGCCCAACATATCCGTTACCGGGATCGGGGTCGCGACGACGTGAATGATCTTCACCTCGTCGGTGTCTGCCCAGTTGCGGCCCGCAATTTCGTGCAGAGCCTGGCTGCTGTTTTCCGATCCATCAACTGCGATCAATATCTTCATATATTTCTAGCCTCTATATTCTCGTGAACAAAGCCAGAGAAAAAGCTATCGCCCTTTCTGCACTTCGCTTAAGCTTGCGCCTTTGCGCGAGTCGCCCAATATCGGAAGTTCTCTCGACGCGACCTTTTCGATCCTTGCGGCACACGCCTTGAATTCCGGGATCTTCGATATCGGATCGAGTTTCGCATTTGTCAGGAGATTTGCCGCCTTTGCGTCGCCCCAATGATAAGGAATAAAGAGCGTATCCTTTCGAATCGTTTTGACGACAAGGGCGGGAAAAACGCCTTCGCCTCGACGAGAAGCGACCTTTACGCGTTCGCCGTCCGCAATGCCCAATTTCGCTGCGGTCTCCGGATGGATCTCGACATAAGGTTCCGGACATTGCTGCACAAGGAAGCCGATCCTGCGGGTTTGGTTCCCGGACAGGTATTGGTAAACAACGCGGCCGGTCGTAAGCGCGAAAGGATATTCCTCGTCGGGAACTTCCGCCGGCCCTTTGTATTCTACGGCGAAAAATTTTGCCTTTCCGTCCGGATGATAGAACTTTTTATCTTCGAACATCCGCGGCGTACCCTTGCTCTCTTCGGTCGGGCAAGGCCACATCACGCCGTTCTGTGCATCGATCTTTTCGTATGTAATGCCGTAATAATCCGCCTTGCTGCCTTTTGACGCTTCACGCAGTTCGTCGAAGATCTCGCGCGGCGTATCGAACTTAAAATACTTCTCGCGGCCCATTCGGCGGGCGATCTCCTTTGCGATCCACCAATCCGGTTTCGATTCGCCGATCGGGTCTATCGCTCTATTTATCTTGATCACGCGTGCCTCCGCGCTAGCTGTAACGCCTTCGTCTTCGGCCCAGGTCGTCGTCGGTAGGACGACATCGGCAAAACGCGATGATTCGGACATAAAGAAATCGATATTTACATAGAATTCAAGGCCTTCAAGTGACTTTCGGATCGCGTTCACGTCCGGCAGCGAGACCATTCCGTTGTTGCATGTGGAGATAAGGCATTTTATTTCGCCTTCACGCATCTTGTCGTACATCTCGACGACCGAAACGCCCGCTTCCGGCAATTCATCTTCCGGCAGACCCCAGAATTCGCACATATGCCTGCGATCTTCGGGGTTCGTCATCGATCGTTGTCCGGGCAGTTGGTCGGCTTTTTGTCCGTGTTCGCGGCCGCCCTGGCCATTGCCTTGGCCCGTGATCGTTCCGTAACCGCGGCCCTCGTCGCCGATCTTGCCGGTCGCAAGAACGATGTTTATGTAACTTAAAACATTATCGACACCGTTCGAATGATGCTCGATGCCGCGAGCGTGGAGGATCATTCCCGTTTTAGCCTGTCCGTAAAGAATAGCTGCCTTTTCGATCTTCGCGGGATCGACGCCCGAGAGTTCGCCTGCTCTTGACGGCGGATATTTGTCGATCACCGCCTTGACCGCGTCCCAATCGTTCGTATGTTTCGAGATGAACTCTTCGTCAACGAGCCCTTCGCGAATGATGACGTTCAGCATTCCATTTGCAACGGCCACGTCTGTGCCCGGCAAAAGCTGGAGGTGAATGTCGCCTTGGCGCGCTGTCGCGGTCGCGCGTGGGTCGATAACGATCCAACGGCCACCGTTGTCGCGTTGCTGCCAAAGATATTTGTTCAGGATCGGAAAGGTCTCGGCGCAATTCGAACCCGCGATCATCAGAACTTCGGCAAGCGGGATGTCGTCCCACGAATTCGCGACGCGATCGACTCCGAACGCCTTGTTGTTGCCGGCAGCGGCGCTGACCATACAAAGCCGTCCGTTATAATCGACATATCGCGTGCCGAGTCCGAGGCGAGCGAATTTGCCCATTACGTATGTCTTTTCGGTCGTAAGGGACGAGCCTGAATAGACACCGACGGAGTTCTTGCCGTGCTTCGCTTGTATTTCCTTTATTCGGGACACGATCAGATCCAAGGCGTCGTCCCAAGTTGCACGCTCGAAGACGCCATCTTTTTTTACCAGCGGATAGAGCAGGCGATCCGGATGATGCACCTGCATATAGGCCGTAACGCCCTTTGGGCAAAGTTTGCCCTCGTTAACGGGAAAATCGTAGCGCGGCTCAAAACCTACGATCTTTTCGTCCTGCACGAGCAGGTTCATACCGCACTGCACGCCGCAGTACGGACAGTGCGTCGGCACGGCACGATCGATCTTTCGATCGGCTTGCCAGCCATCGACCGGCGCATCGTAAAGATGCGGCCCGTATTTTTCAATAATTTCGCTAAGATTCTCAACTTTAGACATTACGTCCTCCCGGATCTGGAGCCAAAAAATACCGGTTCCACCTTATCAGGAGCTTTCGCGTATGCGAGGCCGCGCATTACGCGTTTACATCGCGGGCAGTAATCCTGGATCGTGTGGCCATTCTGCAATCGATAGTCGTAGCCGAGTTCGTCAACAAGCTTCTTGAGGTCGTCGATCCACATCTTTCCTACAAAACTGGATTTGCATCGCGGGCACACGGCTTGTTCCATTTCGGCAGAGCGGTTCTGATAAAGCTCGACGCCTACGGAAGCAGGCCGCTGAACGATATGAAAGAGTTTTCCGAACGGCAGAAAGAATAGAGTCATTATCACAAGTGCCTGGTGGGAAAGCGATATGAACGAATACATATATCCTTCGAACCAGAGGCTCGACGCCGTGAGCATGATCCCCGAGATCGAGATCGCGATAAGGAGAAGATGCGGAACAAAGTCGAGCAGGAATTGCTGCAGGGCGATCGCCCCACGGTCATTTAGCCGTCGGTGGATCGCGATACCGCAGCCGATCAATACCATAACCGCCGATATATCCAACCCGTGGAACGTGATCCACGCGATCAGGCTTCGGCCGTTCATCACAATAAGCGGAAAGCCGAAGAGATGGGCTCGATAACCCATATCTCCCTCAAGCGTAAAATGCACCCAACCGAATACAAGCGGGAATGTGATCGCGGCGGCAAGGATACAGCCCCACATTATGAAGAAGTGCATTATCCAGCGCTGACGAGCACGCTTAAAGATAAAGCGTTGTTCGACAAGGTTGGTGGCGATGCTTGTGGCTGCGCTCTTCGCGTTCTCGCCGAATTTCTTCCTAGTGAAGAAAAGTTGGAGTCCGCGTTTGAAATAGATCCGCGTTGCAGGCCGCTGGAGCCAGACCGAATAGCGAAAAGCGATCGCGCCGAATGCAACGATACTCGCTATCGTATAGCCGAAGAGCGCCGAATCAAAATTTTCGAGATTGCGGGAACCAATTATGACGAGTGCGGTAAGAACCACTGAAGAGACCAAGCCAATGATCGTCGGGTTCTTGTAACTAAGCTTCTGCGGAGTCGCGCGTGCCTCCATTTTGCTCTCCCTCCCGCGTCTTTTCGCGCAGGATCGACCTTGAAACGAACTTATCCGGTTCGTGCGCCTGAAAAATTGCGCTCGACACGGCCTACAACGGCTTCCAAACAACGGCTTCTACACATACTTATATACCACTTTGCGCAAAGAACCAAATATGACAAAAATCATAAAGTTGTCCGATTTACGTACTTAGAAGTGCTTATTTATCAAAAAGTTAGCGGAACAAGGCTCTTGTGAAACCTTACAAAAAAGTCAGCCTTCGAGGTGGGACGCTAACCCGTCGATCGAATCTATAAGGACCTTGCCGCGGACGATCCGAATGTCGCCGATCGACGCTAAATGACGGATCGTTCGGATCGTCGTTTCGGTCGTAAGGCCTGCCATTCTGGCGATATCTTCGCGTCTCAGTCGGATCCTGAGCGGCGGTTCGTCGGGCGACGCCGAGAACAATCTGATAAGCACTCCGGCGATCCGTTGCTCTGCAGATCCGCCCGCAAGCGTCTTAATGAGCGCCGTCTTCTGTCGCAGCATCGACGACATCCAGTTCAGCAATGCCAAGGTGAATTCGGGAGACTTTGCGAGCAGTTTGAAAACATCGTCTCGATGAAGCAATAGAATGTCAGATTCTTCTATCGCATAGGCCGACGCGGGATAGACTTCTCCGTCAACGACCGGCGGCACCGCGAACATTTCGCCCGCGCCGAAGATCCCGATGATCACTTCCTTTCCCGGTTCCGGAAACTGTACCATCTTCACGCGGCCGCTCTCAATTATCGGCAGATAATCAGCCTGTTCGCCGACGGCAAAAAGTTCTTCGTTCGGGAAATAATGTCGCGGATGTGCGTGTGCGGTCAAGGTCGCCTTGAGTTCGCGGCTCGCGGTCGCGAGAATGGGTTTGACCCTTTGCGGATTGTGTGACTTGACCATTTCGTATCGATAGCCGGATCGGCTCGATCTATAGCGTTATGACGTTAATCATATTCTGCACCCTGGAAGGCTGATACGGTAACTCAGAATGGCAATTTATCGGAAGACGACGCGGAGACGGGCGTCGGCGCCCGCAAATTAGATTATGTTGATAGCAATTCCCTTCGTTTGGGCAGGAATGATCGCGGCGATCTCTTTTCTTGAAGCGCCGCTCAAGTTTCGAGCTCCAGGAATAACGCAAGCTCTCGGTTTGGGAATCGGAAAGCGTGTTTTTACGGCGCTCAATCGCGTCGAGATTGTGTTCGCTCTTCTCTTGATCGCAACTCTCGCGATCAAGCGGCCGCCGCTCGATTGGCCGATCTTTCTGCTTCTCGCAGTGATCGTAATGCTCGTCGTACAGTCCGTCTGGCTGCTCCCGAATCTCCTACGCCGTGCCGACCTTGTCATTTCCGGCGGCACTCCCGGAAACGGCCGCCTTCACCTCATCTTCATCGCTTTCGAAGCAATAAAACTAATCCTGCTGATCTCAGCCGGCATCGCCGCCCTCAGCGGCGTCGGACACACCGCGTAACGATTGCGTGACTCTAGCCGTGGGTTTCAACCCACGGAACGTCGCAAATCAGGTTTTCCGTCGCGTTAGCGACGATTGAATAACGCTAACGCCCGATTCATTCGTCGCTACGCGACGAGATATCCGTTTTCATCGTAACCGTGGGTTAAAACCCACGGCTAAAGTCATGCCATCGCTACGCGATGAAATCCCTACGAAGCCTGATCGATGCCGTTGAACATAGAGCTCTTATCTCCCGAAAACCATGCATCGTTCATCTTGTTGCACGCCTCTCTAACCTTCTTGTTATCTACATTCGGCATATGTGTTCTCCTTTATATCTGTGTCTTCTAACCCACGAACCTAACGACCAAACCCGCGACCAAAACGACAAAACCCGCGGGTAGAACGACCCGGAACGAAAATTAAACGACCCAACCTAACATTTAAGGCGGAGGTGAGGCAGCGAATGGCGTCATTCATTTTAGTCGGTCTTTCCAATAGCCGGGCTTTCGACTTTGGTGTGCGACAGCATAAACCGTTACTTCGGCGTCGGTGACCCGGTAAATGACCGAGTACGGAAAGCGATTGCAGAGGCACCGACGCGTGCGATGCGAGTAGAGCGGCTAGGAATTCGGATGCTTGACGATGCGCCCGATAGCGGCATAAACCTCGTTCAAAAAATCTTCGCCTAGGCCAAATTCGCGATCGTCGTAGAAATCACGGGCCGCATCGAATTCGCTCTCTGCCTCCGGGTGAAACGAAAAGCTCATCTTTTGTAGCGTTCACGCATTCTCGCGAAGACTTCTTCGCCGGGAATTAGTTTGACTTCGCCGCTTTCTACTTCGTCTATTCGCCGCTCGACCTCGTCTTTCCACACCTCTTCGATATCATTCTTCTGCGGTGAAATGCTTTCGAGAAGATGGTCGATGAGTTCCAGTTTCATGTCGATCGGCAGCGAGTCAACGACATCCATTATCTCTGCTGTTTGTGTAGTCATAATCGTCCCTTAAATCATTTTACGTCAACCCTCAGGAACCCGGTCGCTACTGCTCCCGGTTCTGCCTCTATCCGTTGCCATTCCTCTCGATCTGGACGAGATTGCCGGTGACGGTTGGGCCGTATTTGTGGTCGCCGGCTTTGGTTACGTTGTACCAGAAGGCCTGCATATCCCAGGCGGCGGTGGGGCAGCGTTCGGCGCAGAGGCCGCAGTGGAGGCAGACGTCTTCGTCCTTGATCATCACGCGGCCGGTCTTTAAGCCGCCCTGCACATAGAGCGGTTGATCAAGGTTGCGTGCAGGCACTTTCGTTCGAGAGCGAAGATCGGCTTCGTCACCGTCGGGGATGAACGAAATGCAGCTCGTCGGGCAAATATCAACGCAGGCGTCGCATTCGATGCACTTTGGCCCGTCAAAAACGGTCTGAACATCGCAATTCAGGCAGCGAAGCGCCTCTTCGAAACCCGCGAGCGGATCGAACCCGAGTTCGACCTCTTGCTTTCTGTTTGCGAGCGTCTTGGTCTTCGGAGCCTGCGGCACGCGCAACCGGTCGTACTCGTCGATCTTGCTGTCGTACGCCCATTCGTGGATGCCCATCTTCATCGACATCAGATTCACGTGCGGCGCCGGGCGATTCGTCAAAACGTTCTCGCCTTTGCAGAACAGATCGATCGAGATCGCGGCCTGATGGCCGTGCGCGACGGCGGTGATCACATTCTCAGGGCCGAATGCAGCGTCGCCGCCAAAAAAGACACGGGGATTCGTCGATTGGAACGTCGTTCGATCGACGACCGGCATCTCCCATTTATCGAAATCGATCCCGAGATTCCTTTCGATCCACGGGAAGGCATTCTCCTGCCCGATCGCGACGAGCACGTCGTCCGCCGGATAAAATATTTCGGGTTCGCCCGTCGGTACGAGCGAACGCTTACCGTTCTCGTCGTAAACCGCCGTAACCTGTTCGAACATCATGCCTACTAGGCGCCCTGGAACGCGGACGCCATCGTCCGCAGTCACCGGTTCCTCCGGCGAGGTGATGTTCGCGTCGAGGCGGCGCTCATTGCGGACGAGGGCGTCCGCGCTCCGCTCAATTACAAAGCTCTTTGGCACGTGGTTGTCGATGATAGGGATGTCCTCGTGCATCGCGTCCTCTTTTTCCCACGGGCTCGCTTTCATCGTTTCAAAAGGCGAACGTACGATCACCTTAACGTCTTCACCGCCGAGGCGACGTGCGGTCCGGCAGCAATCCATCGCTGTGTTTCCGCCTCCGAGAACGATCACGGTCTTGCCGATCTTTTGCGTATGCTCGAAGGCGACGCTCGCGAGCCAGTTGATGCCGATGTGGATGTTGTCTGTGCCTTCTTCGCGGCCGGGGATCTTAAGTTCGCGGCCGTGCGGAGCTCCGGACCCGACGAAAACAGCATCGTATTCGGCGTCTAGCACTTCCTTCAGCGACGACACGTAGTGTTTGAAATGCGTATGAATTCCGAGGTTGAGAATGTAATTGACCTCTTCGTCAAGTACCGTCTCAGGCAAGCGGAATGACGGTATCTGGGAGAGCATAAAGCCGCCGCCTTTGAACTGTTCATCAAAAAGGTGAACCTCGTAGCCAAGCGGGGCAAGATCGCGTGCGACGGTCAGGGACGCCGGCCCGGCGCCGATCAGCGCGACCCTTTTTCCGTTCGCCGGAAACGGGCCTTTCGGCATAAACGGCGTTACGTCGTCACGATTATCCGCCGCAACGCGCTTCAGGCGGCAGATCGCGACGGGTTCTTCGTCGATGCGTCCGCGACGGCATGCCGGTTCGCAAGGCCGGTCGCACGTCCGTCCTAAGATGCCCGGGAAGACATTCGAATCCCAATTGACCATATACGCTTCGGTATATCTGCCTTCGGCGATCAGGCGAATATACTGCGGTACGGGCGTATGCGCGGGACACGCGTATTGACAGTCAACGACTTTGTGGAAGTACTCTGGATCGGCGATATTCGTGGGCTTCAAGGTTAAAGATTCCTCGCGTCAGGATGATTGCTAGCGCTTGTATCATAAGGCAAAGGGCAAAGCTCCCGCAAGGAATTTCGCAGTAAATCTTCTTTCCAAGCGTATTAGAAATGAACTAGAATCTAGTACGGCGGACTGCTGAGACAAGCATTTCTCATTTTTCGTAAGCCATCGATCTTCTAATGGGTTCAATTTTAACCGCGGCCTCGCTCGAAGCGAACGGACTCGCACTCTACATTCTCGTCTTCGTCATAGGTGCGTGCATCGGCAGTTTTTTGAATGTCGTGATCTATCGCGTCCCGGCCGAAAAGTCGCTTCTGACGCCATCGAAATGCCCCAAATGCTCGTCGTCGATTCCCTTCTATTTCAACGTTCCGATCATCGGCTGGCTAGTACTAGGCGGTAAGTGCGCGAACTGTAAAGAACCGATCGCGTGGCGATATCCCGCGATCGAACTTCTCACCGCGCTCCTTTTTGTCTGCGTCTTCTGGCAGATCGGGCTTACGGCATACTTGCCCGTCGCTCTCGCGTTCACTGCGACGATGATCGCACTGATCTTTATTGATGCGGACAATATGATCCTTCCGAACGTGATCACGTATCCGCTCTTTGTGGTCGCTCTCATTGTCCGGATCGCATTTCCGCTCATCTTCGGCGACAGTTTCTTTGCGGACACGAAAGTCTCGCCGATCAGCGGCCTTGAGTTCGCCGGGCTTTCACCGTGGATGATCAGCCTCGCCGGTGCTCTCTTCGGGGCTCTGGTCGGTGGCGGATCGCTCTGGCTTATCGGCGTCCTCTGGAAAATACTTCGAAAGGTCGATGCAATGGGTCTCGGCGATGTAAAGCTGCTGCTCGGCATCGGGGCGCTTCTCGGATGGAGGCTGACTCTGCTTACGATCTTTCTTGGGGCATTTTCGGGAGCTCTCGCCGGTCTCGGGGTGCTTTTAAGGAGCAAGGATAAGAACCTGCAGACGCAAATACCTTTCGGCATCTTCCTCGGTATCGGCGCGATAGTTTCGATTTTGTTCGGCGAGAGGCTGATCGGTTGGTATTTAGGACAGTTCTATTAAGACGAAGCCATTGACCGCTGCACGCACTCTTTTGAGCAGTAGAGAGTATTCTTATCGAACTTGATCGCGGTGTTCGTATCGATCCAGGTTCCGCAGCCCGAGCATGATCGAAGTTCAAGAGCCGCAGGAACCTTTTCCTTCGTCGCGGCGGTTTCAGTCGTCGTTCCTTCCCGCATTTCTCTTAGCGTTCGGCCAAGAGCGAGGATCCCGGCGATCTGTTTGCGATATCGCAATGCCGTCAGACCGAACAGCAGAAAAAGAACAAAAAGAATAAAGACAGCTTCTCTCATTGGATCGGCTGAGCGGTCTTCTTCTCGATCTGCGAGTCGAGCAGCGGGAGGGCCTCGTTGTTAGCGTTTATCCCGCGAAGTTCATCGGTCGTCTTTTTAGCCTTGTCGAAATCACCCTGCCGAATGTAGGTTTGAGCCAAATATTGAAGCGCACGCTCTTGCTTAGGATTCGACTTCAGAGCTTTCTGGAATTCGACGATCGCGTGTGCAAGATCGGGCGGATCGTCAAGGAAGAACGTCAGCGCGTAATCAGCGTGAACGTCGGCGTCATCAGGCTTTTCAGCGATCGCCTTTTCATACGTTGCACGAGCTTTTTTCATCACGGCAGGATCTTTCTTGAAAAATCCCGAGTCGAAATAAGCATTCCCGAGATCAACGATAACCGCGTAATCTTTCGGCTTAAGGTTATTCGCACGTTCGAGGATTCGAGCAGCTTCGTCGAGCAGTTGCGTGTCCTTCTTCATCGTTGCATAACGATAAAGCGCGCCGCCGAGGCTCTTTTGAAAATCAAAATCATCAGGCGCCGCGTCCGCTTGCGCGATCTTCGCCTTGAGTTCCTCGGGGTCGAGCGTAAAATCTCCCGGCTTTTGCGGCGATCCGTCAGCCGGAGCGGCCTTTTGGGACTGCACTTTGAGCGAGTTCATCTCGCTGCGGTTAATGCTGTTCGCGGTCACAAAACCGATCACAAGGCCAAGCAGCCCCGCAACAATTGCAACGGTTATCGCCTTCGAATTCATACTGGAGATTTTACTAAAGCGAGGTGCGTAAAGCTAAAGTGTCGAGCCGAAATGCGCCTAGGATAGGTGCATTTCGACCCGACGCTGAATTTGCCGATGCTGAGTTATTTTTTCTCGTGATGACCGCTGTCGATATACGGCAGATCCTCAGACCGCCGACGCGTCGGCGGATCGGTGTCACGGCGGCGCGGTATCGTTGTTCCTGTCCGCCGATCGACGCTTCCGGAAGGCAACCCCTTGCCATGCACGGCTTCGATCAGAATACGCGTGATCTCCTGCGAAAGAGTACGATGCTCGCCGGCGGCCCGTCGTCTTAAAGACTCTTTCAGTTCGTTCGGAACATACGCTCCGATAAAGACTCCCTTTCTATTTGCCATATATCTTGTGGGCTTGCTCCTCAGGCTTCGCCGATATTCTGGATCGAAACCGGTCGCGCCTTTTTGTTGCTATGAGACATACCTATAAGCCGAATCTTGTTCCACGAGACGCTTCCTTTCGAAAACGCGCCGCGGTGACGATCATTCATCTAGGCCGTCCGTTACCGAACGGCTCAAGCGACCTAC